>CALFWW010000063.1 GCA_937928575.1 uncultured Saprospiraceae bacterium
GTTAGATCATCAATATTTTCATCGCACTGGATAGTTACATCAGCCGGTGCGGTGAAAGTAGGATTGGTATTATCTTCAACAGTAATAGTTTGGGTAGCGGTAGCCGTATTGTTGCAAGCATCCGTTACGGTCCAAGTTCTAATAACGATTGCTGCACCACCACAAGGTGTATTGTCAGTTAAATCTGAGTAAGTAGGAGTAAGTGGATTTGGGTCACAACTATCGCCAGAGGTAATTACTAGTCCGGTTAAGCCTAGATTATTAATATCTTGTGTACATTCGATAGTTACATTTGATGGGGCGGTAAGTGTAGGAGCAATGTTATCTTCTACTGTAATCATTTGGGTAGCCGTTGCAGTGTTATTGCAATTATCTGTGGCCAACCATGTTCTAATAACTATCATTGCACCTGCACATGGGGTGCTATCAATTGTATCATCATACGTGATAGTTGGTGCGAGAGGATCACATCCATCTGTTGATGCAGTTGCATTCCCTGTGATCATTAAGTCATCAATGTCGTCAGTGCAGTCAATTGTTACATCACTTGGAGAAGTAAAAGTTGGTTCAGTTGTATCTTCAATTGTAATAGTTTGAGTAGCTGTTGCGGTATTGTCGCAATCATCTGAAACTGTCCAAGTTCTAATGATGGTTGCTGATCCAGCACATGGGATGTTATCAACGATGTCATTGTAAGTAATTGTCGCAGGATTAGGATCGCAATTATCCGAAACATCTGTAATGTTTCCAGTTAGATTTAGGTCATCTACATTTTCATCACAAGCAATTGTAATATCGTTGGGAGTTGTGAATGTAGGAGTATTGTTGTCTTCTAATATTATTTGTTGAACTCCAGTTGTTTCATTTCCACAATCATCTCTTAGTAACCAAGTTCTTCTAATAAGAGACTCTCCTGCACAAGGTATATTTGATTGGATATTGTCGCTGTAAGTTGCTTCACCTATGCTGTTATTACAGCTATCTGCTTCATCTGTTACATCACCTGTAAATGCTAGTACATCGATGTCGGTTGAGCAGTCAACTGTTATGTCTGCAGGAACGGTGAAGGTTGGATCAGTTGTGTCCTGGATTATTATAGTTTGAGTACCTGTTGCTGTATTGTTGCAATTGTCGGTTACCGTCCAAGTTCTGATAATTACAGCGTTTCCTTCACATGGTTCTGAGTCGGTTTGGTCACTGTATGATGTAGTAAGCGTTATTGTGTCGCAGTCATCTGCGATAGTGGTAATATCCCCTGAGATAATTAGATCATCAATATCTTCACCACACTCAATTGTTACATTGTCTGGGGTCATAAATGTTGGAGGTGTATTGTCTTCAACTGTAATAGTTTGCGTAGCCGTAGCTGTATTGTTACAGGCGTCTGTGACCGTCCAGGTTCTAATAATCGTTGCGCTACTACCACATGGTGCACTATCTACAACATCATTATAAATTGCAACAGGGGTGTTTGGATCACAACTATCAGTACTGTTGGTTATGTTTCCGGTGATGTTTAAATCATCAATATTATCGTTGCACTGGATTGTTACGTCTGTAGGCCCTGTGAATGTAGGAGCACTGTTATCTGTTAAGACAATTTCTTGGTCAGCTGTAATTGAATTTCCACAGTTATCTGTTAATGTCCAAGTCCTTATGATTAAAGATCCACCGGCACATGGGAATCCATTTTGAATATTATCTGAATAGGTTGCGTTATTCACATTGTCCGGACAGTTATCAGATTCATTGTCAACAATACCTGTGATTGTTAGGTCTGTAATATCGACTGTACAATCTAATGATATATCACTTGGTGGATTGAATGTTGGATTGGTGCTGTCATTTATAGTAATTGTTTGTGTTTCTGAAACAAAATTACCGCAGCCGTCTTCGATTCTCCAGATTCTTTCGACTGTGAAATCATTTACACAAGTTCCAATATTGGAAATTATATCTGTGTAATCTACAGAAATGAAATCGTTGCAATTGTCTCCTATGTCTGTAGGGGTTCCACTTATTAAGAAAGCCGTATCTTGTACGCATTCAAAAGTTACATCTGCAGGAATTGTAAATGTAGGTGGAATGTTATCATCTATAATTATTGTTTGTTCACATGTGGAAGTTAATCCACAATAATCAGAAACTTCATATGTTCTGGTAATTATTTCAGGGCAGGTATTTCCATCTGATACATCGGTATGTGTAAATGTTGTTAAATCTATTCCTGAATCGTCCTCTATAGTTCCACCTAAGCTTTTGAAGTCTGAAACAGTGTAAGGGGCAGGGATGTCACCTTGACAATTTGCAGAAATATCTGGTGGACATACTAATGTTGGAGGTGTTGTATCAATTTCACTTATTGTAAATGATTCTGTTGCTGAACAATTGTTTGCATCTGTGACTACTACTGTATAAGTCCCAGCTGGTACATCAATCAAGTCTGGGGTTGTTGCTCCATTATCCCATGCATATGTAAATGGAGTTGCTGTTCCGGTAGTAGTTGATATAATGCTACCATTGGATGCGTTGATACAATCAACATCGGTTCCTGCCAAAGAGATATCTACCTCTGGTAATACTTCCACTTCGCAGAAAGAGCCATCAGGTGGGTTAAGCCATTTTTCATTCAAGTAATTTTCTACAATTAACATTTCCTGTGGAGAAAGCGAACGATCAAAAATTAAAAGTTCGGAAATATTTATTTGTTGGTGTAGATTGATTCCTGTGTTTCTTCCTAAGACTAATCTACCGCCAATATTATTTCCATTTGAATTACCTTTCGTTTGTATAGTTGTTGAGTTTCTCCTTAATTCCTGACCAGTTGTAGTCGATTGTCTTGCAGTCCAAATAAAATAATCATTTGTATTTCCTCCCCAGTTTTTTGCTATTACTGAGCCGCCGCCTACTCCTGCACCACTTACAAAAACTCCAGTATTTCGAGGTAATCTAGCGTAGAAACGAGCACCATTATCTGTTCTAAACAACATCGCATCATTCGAAATGTCTCTTGTCCTTGAAACAACAAAATAAGTAATATCATTTGTTGATCCTGGAAATAAGCTACCAATGGTTCGTAATTGATCTGTTGTAAATTCAACAGCTTCTATATTGTTGTCTGTGATTTTTATCGGGACAGATTGGCCACCTATTTGAATTAAATTGTTGTCTTGTGCTGACTTGTCATTCCAAATATTTACGTTTGTACCATCGTTAACCGGGTTTCCGCTACCATTTACATCGGATGCATCCAGCCACAATATTAGATTATTGGTCACTGGCAATGATGGACTTTGATCACAAACATCGAATGAACAACCGTTGAAATTTAGTATCAATGAAAAAGGTTGTGTTCCAGTTGAACTATAGGACACGACATGAGGTCCTGGTCCTATTGCTGTGGTAGGAGATGCATTCGGACCAAATGACCAATTGTAAACACCACCTGTAATAGGGTTTGTTACTTGGTATTGTGCAGTCTCATCAAAGCAAAATGGTTCATCATGGGTTACGTTGACTTGAGGCGTACAATTTATCATAGTGATATATTGGGTATGCGTCATAGAGTACCCACAAGGATCTTCCAAGTGCCATACTCTTTCAATAGACCAATTGCCTTGACATGGTCCACCCAATTCTAAATCAGTATGTTCGATTGAAACAGGCCAACAATTGTCAGTTACATTAGTTGCTTCTCCAGTAATATTTAGATCATATGGATTGAATGTACAATCAAGGGTTATATCTGCAGGTGGTGTAAATGAAGGGTTAATAGGGTCATTGATTGTTATTAATTGTATATAAGTTGTATCTGTCAAACATTCATCTGACAGTCGCCAACTTCTGGTAATAGTATATTCAACATCTGTACAAGAACCATCAAACGTTTGGGTACTGACTTCAGAAAAATCAATATCAACATCTATATTACAAAGGTTGTTTAATGTTGGCTCAATGAAAGCTGGAATTGGCTGTGTACAAGAGAGTGTTACATCCTCGGGTATATTTTCCAGAAATGGTAAATCTGAACAAACATAGAATGATAAACAAACTGGTTGTGTCAATCCTAATTCGTCGGCCAAAACAACTGTAATACTGTCATATCCAGAATAAGTATCTTCTGCATAATAATCAAAACAAGTAGAAGAGGAAATAAACCCTATCCCACCAGTATTTGCACCTTCAATGATATCGGCTACATAGTGTGAGCCTGAACAACTTTGAGCTTTTACACAATGTTGGTAAGTTCCACCTGCACATATTGTATCAACAAAGTATGCATAATTAGGATTGAAAGTATTTGGATCAGTAACCACAATTTTGTCTCTAAAACTAGTCAGGTATCCATAAGTTCCTGTCTTTCCATCATCTCCAACCATTTGATTGGCACTAAAAAATTCATCTGATTCAACCACATTATAATCTTGAAGATCATTATTCTCAAATAATACAGCAGAGTAATCTGGGTATCCAGGTACTGAGGTCGCTGTCGCAAAATTGGAATACGGGACTCCATTCAAAGTCAGTGTAGCCAACCCTGGCGTGGGTATAATAACATTGGCATAGTTGACGGAACCTGGATATCTCAAGAATTCTATATAGATATCACCACGACAATCTTGTACGGGTGCAGCTATCGCCATTCCAACCTCATTGTTGTCACTGGCATTTACTACTTGATAGACGTAAGCAGGTGCACTTGTGTAGATATGGTGATTGTCACCAAAAGTGCCTGGGAACATGTGACTGTAATATTCTCCTGCCAATAGTGTTGCTACAGGAGTTGCACTACCATCAATAAATACTTCGGTACCGGCTGTAACTGCAACGACAATCGCATAGTTAGATCGGTCATCTCCAGTTCCTCGAGTATAGACATAGTTTTGACCAATCAGGCAAGTTGGAACTAGCTGATCTACCCCTGCATCTCGACCTCGAGGATGGCAACCATAAGTATGCTGACTACCACTCGTGACTGCAATTGCTTTGTTGGAAGTTATTAGCATACCTGAAACTGTTTGGTTGGCATTGTCTTCGTCTCGAACTAAGTAAGTTTCTCCAGCATCTAAAACAGCACTATGTAGGCTTGGGACTCCTTCTAAAGCAATTTGAGCATCAAAAGTAACTGTCGTGTTATCTTCCACTGCCATTACGGATACGAAGTGTTGTTCACCTGGTGTTAATACGGGTCCTCCGACACATGCTGCATCTGCTTCTGTAATACAAAACGGTACAGACATTACGCCATTTGTGAATTGCCACGGCATTGTATTTCCTTCGGTGATAACAGTACCATCAGCACGTCGTAAAACATGCCATTTCCAATTATTGATACCATTTGCATCTCGTAAATTGTAGGTATAACAACCAGTACCAGGAAGATAAATCCCTCCTTCCCAGTCAGATCCATTTGGACTACTAAAAGGACCTTTTGAGAAGACCACATTTCCATTAGCATCTGTAATGTCAAAACTGGTTTCCCATGGAGTATTATCAAAATTCATCCAATGTGTTAATCGAATACTTTCTGGGCATTCATCAGAAGTGCAAGTTAACGTTTGACTACCTGCACGGAATCTAGTACCTAATGCTTGTTCTCCTTTTATTGTCAATAACATTTGATTATAGAATCCATCCAATCGGTAGATTACTTGTATGATATCGTCTGCTTCGACAATGAATCCTTTATCAGCTTCAACGGTATTTTCATTTTGCGTTTGAATCTGATTAATATTCAATGGCAATTGTAATGGAACCCCTGGATTCACAACAAAAGATTGATTGTAAGATCCATCTGCAGTATAAATTCTAACGTTGGTTGTATTTAAAGCTGTGATTACTAACTCAGAAGGTTGATTAAAATTATCTCCATCCATTCCCCAAACTGGAGGAATATAATAGTATTGTAATTGATCACATTCTAGTCGATAGAGTGGTGGTGTACAAGGACAATCTGCATCACTTTCATCAATATTTCCATCACCATCATCGTCAATATTATTATTACAACACTCACATAACACTTCAATTACCTGCGTTTGTGAAGTACTATTTCCACAATCATCTGTGGCGGTCCATGTACGCGTATGTGTGAATATTACATCTGAACAGGTGTTGTTGTTTGTTTGTGTTGTGGTTTCAGTCAAAACGATTGAAACATCATTATCACAGAGATCAGTCGCAACAATATCTACGCCTATTTCGGGTGGATATTGTGGGAATTCACAAAGTAAGGTTACATCTGCAGGAACGCCTGTCAATGTAGGAGCAACATTGTCAGTAATTGTGATTTGCTGGGTATGTCTGATTTCGTTATCACAAACATCTGTTGCAATCCAAGTTCTTTCTAAAATATAATCGTGATCACAGGGTCCAATTAAAATATTTTCATCTAGTACAACATTTACGTTGCAATTATCATCGGCATTAATTGTCGGTGGTGTTGGTATGTTTTCGCAAGATACAGTGACATCAGAAGGTAATGATGAACTCCATGTTGGTACTGCAGTATCTTCAATAGTTATTTTGTGTTGACAAACAACAGCATTTCCACAGTAATCAGTAACCGTATAAATTCTGGTAACAATTTTCGGACAACCATCCCCAAAAACACTTTCAGATAACATTTCGAATGAGTTAGGATCAACCCCGCAAGCATCACTAGTAATTCCACCTGCAGCTTCAAATTCCGCAAGTGTTGCGTAAGGTTCTGAATTTGTATCAAAACAGTTAACGATATCGGCAGGGCAGGTCATAACTGGAGGGTCGATGTCTTCAACCATTAGTATTTGAACACAACTACCTACATTTCCACAATCATCTGAAACACCATAGGTACGTGTAATTGTTTCGTTGCATAAGGTACCCGTAATAACCTCACTTAGTAATTGGAAAGTATTCGGATTAACTGTGAATCCACAATCATCAGAAGCAGTTCCTCCATCATTTACAAATTCAGTAAGTGAACTATAAGGAGGTTGCGCATTGATGCCACATAATTCTGTAACATTATCTGGACATGTAACGATTGGACCTTGATCATCTTCGACGTAAATTCTCTGAAGTTGTAAAGAATTATTGCCACAACCATCGGAAATTGTCCAGCTTCTTATGATAAAAGCCGTAAAAGGACATGGGTTTGGTTCAACTTGATCCGTATAGGTTGCTTGAAGGCCAAAAAGACCATCGCAATTATCAAATTCGTCATTGACATCACCCGTAATATCTAGATCAGTATAATCTTGGTTGCAACTTACCGTGATGTCTGCAGGCACAGTAAAAGTAGGAGCAGTTGTATCTTCAATGGAAATTATTTGAATTCCAGAACCTGTATTTCCGCACTCATCTGCAACCACCCATGTTCTTCGAATTTGATAATTTTCGTCACATGGACCTGAAGTTGTTTCTTCTGAAAAAATGTAGTTTACTGGAGTTCCGCAATCATCGTTCATATTAGTTACCCCACCCGTAATATTTTCATCGTATGCGTCAACATCACAACTGATGGTAATATCAGGCGGTAAAACAAATGTTGGTGCGACATTGTCAATTTGCGAAATTATTTGAGTATGGAAGGTGGTATTTCCACACCCATCCGTTAATGTCCAAGTTCTTGTAATTAAGTTGGAACCAAAGCAAGGATTATCTTCTGAAATTACATCTGAATAAGTTGCTTGTCCGATTGAGTTGTCGCAAAGATCGGCTTCGTCCGTAACATCGCCGGTCAGTGTCAGATTGTTTTCATTGGCATCACAGGCTATTGTCACATCCGCCGGAACCGTAAAAGTTGGATCATTTGTGTCTTCTACTGTGATAATTTGCACATGCGTAGTTATATTGTTGCAATTGTCAGATAAAGACCAAGTTCTAGTTGTAACATTTGCGCCACTACATGGATCGTTTGTAGAGACCACATCAGAATAAGTTGCCTGACCGATTGCGTTGTCACAGAGATCATTTTCGTTTATTGCATCACCTACTACGAGTAAATTATTTATATCCTGATCACAATCAATCGTAATATCTGCTGGACCCGCAAATGTTGGTGGAGTGGTATCTTCAACCACAATTGTTTGAGTTTGCGTATTCGGATTTCCACAATTATCAATTAAAGTCCAGGTTCTTGTGATACCTGCATTACCGGTACAGCCTGTATCAGTAGTTGAATCCACATAACTAGCATTTCCTAGAAGTGGATCGCAATTGTCAAGTTCATCCGTCACTGCACCAGTGATTGATAAATTGGTTGGATCAACATCACATGAGATCGTGATATTAGCAGGGACTGTAAATGTCGGAGCTTCCGTATCTTCCAATGTGATAATTTGAGTTTGTGTATTTGGATTTCCGCAATCATCAATTAAGGTCCAGGTTCTTGTAAGGATATATTCTCCACTACAATTTCCATTTGCAGGTGGATTGTCTGTATAAGTTGCCTCACCGATTGTGGTGTCGCAATTATCAGCTTCTCCACTAGCATCTCCTGTAAGTGCTAAAATAGTTGGATCTTGGTCACAAGCGATGGTTACATCGGCTGGAGCAGTGAAAGTGGGTGCTGTCATATCTTGTACAGCAATCGTTTGAGTTTGAGTATTTGGATTTCCACAATCGTCCACTAAAGTCCAAGTTCTTGTGATAATAAAACTATTGTCACAAGCACCATTTGTTTGAACATCCGTGTAGGTTGCTTGACCGATAATATCACAATCATCATTTTCATCCGTCACATCACCTACGATTGATAGGTCCGTATGACTTTGAGAACATTCAATTGTGATGTTAGGCGGTGCTGTAAAAGTTGGTATTGTTGAATCTTCAATTGTTATAATTTGAATATGCGTGCTTTGATTGTTGCAATTATCTGATAATGACCAGGTCCTTGTGATAATGCTTGCACCAGCACATGGGTCATCTGCAGATATCGCATCAGTATAGGTTGCTTGTCCAATTGTCGAATCACATAAATCATTTTCATTGGTTGCATCTCCTACAATTGATAAATTGGATGGATCTTGAGTACAGTCGATTGTTACGTCGGCTGGGCCATTGAAAGTCGGAGGTGTTGTATCTTCAACAACAATCGTTTGAGTTTGTGTATTTGGATTTCCACAGTTGTCTATTAAAGTCCAAGTTCTTGTGATCGTTTCTGAACCAGTACATCCCGTACCTGTATTGTTGTCAATATAAGTGGCATTACCAATTAAATCATCACAATTATCATTTTCATCATTGACGTCTCCAGTAATCGTCAAGTCACCTGGAGAATTTTCACATGAGATCGTTACATCAATAGGTACAGAAAAAGTCGGAGGAGTGATATCTTCAAGTGTTATACTTTGAGTTTGTGTATTCGGATTTCCGCAATCATCTAACAAAGTCCATGTTCTTATAATTATAGATTCTCCTCTACAAGTTCCGATAACAGGAGTGGCATCATTGTAAGTTGCTTGCCCAATATTCGAATCACAATTATCTGTTTCGCCAGTGGTATTACCTGTTATGGAGAGTATTGTATGATCTTGATCGCAAGAAATAGTGACATCACCTGGAGCTGTGAATGTAGGCGCGGTCGAATCTTCTACCACAATTATTTGTGTTTGTGTATTTGGATTTCCACAGTCATCTACTAAAGTCCAAGTTCTTGTGATCGTGAAATTGTAATCACAAAGTCCGTTTGTTTGGGTATCTGTGTAAGTAGCTTCGCCGATATTATCGCAATCATCATTTTCATCTGTTACATCACCTACAATAGAAAGATTATTAGGGCTTTCTGTACACTCAATTGTAATGTTATTAGGTACTGTAAAAGTAGGTGCGGTTGTATCTTCTAGTGTTATTGTTTGAGCATACGTGCTCTGGTTGTTGCAATCATCTGTCAATGACCAGGTTCTGGTAATCACACTTGATCCACTACATGGGTCATTTTCAGCGACTACATCTGTGTAAGTGGCTTGTCCAATTGAGTTGTCGCATAAATCGTTTTCGATAGTGGCATCTCCTGTGATTCCTAAATCTGTTGGTATTTGATTACAATCAATTGTCACATCGGCTGGTCCGTTAAATGTTGGAGGCGTTGTATCTTCAACTACAATGGTTTGCGTCTGCGTATTCGGATTTCCACAATCATCTACTAATGTCCAAATTCTGGTAATTGTAAAAGAGCCGGTGCATCCTCCTGGAGCAGTTGAATCAATATAAGTTGCACTTCCAATTGATGAATCGCAATTGTCACTTTCATCATTGACTTGTCCGGTAGCAGCTAGGTCAGTAGGAGATGTTTCACAGGAGATAGTTATGTCAGCAGGTACCGTAAAAGTCGGAGCTGTGGTATCTTCAAGTGTTATAATTTGAGTTTGCGTATTCGGATTTCCGCAATCATCTCTTAATGTCCAGGTTCTTGTGATGACTGTCTCTCCTTGGCAAGTTCCATTGGAAGGCGGACTGTCCGTATAAGTTGCTTGCCCAATATTCGTATCACAATTGTCAGATTCACCGGTGGCATTACCTGTGATGGCTAATAATGTAACATCTTGATCGCAAGAAATAGTGACATCACCTGGAGCTGTGAATGTAGGCGCGGTCGAATCTTCTACCACAATTATTTGTGTTTGTGTATTTGGATTTCCACAGTTGTCTACTAAAGTCCAAGTTCTTGTGATAGTGAAATTGTAATCACAAAGTCCGTTTGTTTGGGTATCCGTGTAAGTAGCTTCACCGATATTATCGCAATCATCATTTTCATCTGTTACATCACCTACAATAGAAAGATTACTAGGGCTTTCTGTACACTCGATTGTTATGTCGGCGGGTACCGTAAAAGTAGGTGCGGTTGTATCTTCTAGTGTTATTGTTTGTGTTTGTGTAGATGTATTGTTATAATCATCTGTTAAAGTCCAAGTTCTGGTCACTATTTGAGCACCATCACAAGGATTGTCATTTTGTATTAAATCTGTATTGGTGGCTTCATTTGTTGGATTTCCACATGCGTCAGTTTCATCCATAACATCACCTGTGACTGCTAAGATTGTAGCATCATCATTACAATCTAAAGTAATATCAGCAGGAACTGTAAATACTGGAGGCCCTTCAGGAATTGCAGTGATAGATATATTTTGGATCTGTGACACGGAATTTCCGCATTCATCTGTTAAAGTCCAGGTTCTTTCAATTGTATTGTTAGCACATGGACCGTTGTCTGAATAAACATCTGTGTTGGTGATATCTGAGTTGTTGATTGCGTTATCGCAATTATCAGAGATGTTGGTTGGAGTTCCAGTAATGCCAAAATCGTTAGGATCATCGTTTTCTGAAATTGTAATATCTGCAGGTACCGTAAAAGTTGGATCTTGAGAATCTGCTATTGTTATCGTTTGGGTGTCCTCAGTTTGATTTCCACAATCATCGATCAATGTCCAGGTTCTGGTAATAATTGCTAATTCTCCAACGCATGGAGAATTTGAAACGACATCATCTGTAAAAGTTGCCTCGTTGCTTTCGTAACCACATGCATCTTCTTCGTCTGTAACATCTCCAGTTATTGAAACATCATTTTGATCATCTGTGCATTCAATTGTAATATCAGTAGGGACTGTAAAAGTTGGTGGTTGATTTATTTGCCAGACATTGTGCTCTACTCCAGATGGGAGTATGACATCCTGATCTTCGCATGGATAGCCAAGTACGTAAATTGTTTGTGATTCTATTGCTCCTCCAATGAGTGTTACGGTTGCTGTATAGTATCCTGGTGTTGTCACTGCTACGAATTTCGAAGTTGCGCTGTAACCTCCAGGTCCAGTCCATGAATAAGCAGTTCCAAATGGAATGATTGTCATGACCGTGGTAGGAGTACAATTGAATTTAGGATTTGAATTGATGATGATGGGATTCATTACTAAAGCGGAGTATCCTAAGTCTGCATGATTGGAATTTTGAAGCGAGTTGTTCAAAGTGTAGCTAACACCTTGATTATCAATGCATGCTTCTTTAGTTTGGTGTAAATAATCTAATGCATTTTGGAAATAGCCGCTTCCAGATTGCGCATATACACAATCGGTTCCAAGCAAAAAAATTAGTATGAACACTAAGGTTTTACTATACATTTTCCAGATAACAATAAATACCCGTTCATATTACAATGAACAAGCAATTAGATAATAGCGTTTTTTAGCCGTCAAGAGAAAAGGTGGGAAATAGGAAAGATTATGTTCTTTACCCTTGACAGGGTAATTAATACAAAATCAATTCCACTAATATGAAAATTTGACGAACTTGATCTGGAAGAAAATATGTAATTATATATTAAATATTTATGTAATGTGTATAACCATTAATTATCAGATTGAAATAAACATTATTAAAAAAATTATAGTGTGCCAAAAAATTTTAACATTCTAAAATAAAATTAACAATTACCGGTGCTTCATTTAAAACGCTATAATTTAGGGCATTGTATCTTAGTTCTTTTACTTCTTATTCTTGGATTATCAAGAATCTGAATAATACTCAACTCAGGTCCACCGGCACCTCCACTAGCTCTTGTTAGCGTTGAAGTGTTAATATCATATGAAAAAGTGATAGAAGTTCTTTTGTAATCTGCTCTTATAGAAGCAATTACAGCATCGGTTCCAGCAACTTTTATGTCCGTATCTGAATACCATCTCAGCCATCCACCTAGGTAAATCGCATATTCAGATTCTGTAAAACTTCTATCTTTCATTACTTTGAAGAAAGTCCCTAACATCATTTCTTTGTGAGGTCCCTGATCCATATATAATGCACTGGGTAGCATGGTGATATAATTATTTAATCTCAAATTGGCACCTCCACTAAAAACCCATTTTCTGTGCAACTCTCTGATTACCAAATCATACTCCAACGGTTGATTCTCTAATCGACTGATGAAAGAAACATCCGCTTTATTGACGTGAAATAATGAAGCTCCTAAATGTATAGAGTTCCAATTTTTCCAACTGTAATACCAAGCAGCACCAATATTTAAATCCATATACCTTACCTTATTTGGTATTCCAGCTTGTATCAATGGTTCATCATCGAAACCAACCATTTTACTTGGATCAAATCCATTTGATTGGAAAGCACCTTGGAAACCTACCGAGATAAAACTAGTTGATCTATAATTTATTGCTTTCGAAACAGCACCAGACAGTCCTACTTTTGTCGTATTGAATCCTAAGTCACCTGCTTTGTCAGCTAACAATTCTAGGCCTCCACCCACAAAAGAATGTGAGTTTTCAATAATTTTCATGTCAGTTGATATCATTGCTGTTTTGTAACCATTGGTCAAGGTATTCCACTGACTTCTGGTATTGCCAATAAATCTAATGATACCATCATTAAAAACTCCGTTCATTGCCGGATTGAGATAAGTTGGACTTGCATGTATATGCGCCCAATGAATATCTTGTGAGTAACCTACGGTGCTTATCAAAGATAAAAGCAAGACCATAGTAGCCCTGATGTTCTTTTTCATGGAACTTGGTTATTTGTATTATGTATGTTGTTGTCGTTAATTAATTCAAGGAGGTTAATCTCAAATTATTAGTAGGAGTGGAAATCTGGTCGTTTGTTGTTTGTATTTCTTTGTTGGAGGGATTGTACTTTTTTAGATACATCTAGGTTGGTGCAAATTCAATTCCATATTGAAGATAATCCTAAGATTAAGAAGTAGTTAGAATACAATTAATTCTAATATTAGAGCTTACGTCCATCTTTTAATTGCTAGGTTTTAAGTGGCTAGGGGAGACATTAAATGAAACAGAAATCTGTTATTTTTTTTTAACTTTTTTGTTTTCAGCTACTTGATTTTTTGTGGTAAACGAGGGTTTTCTTCAGAACTGTCTTTTTGCAAACTTCATTTTTGATTGCCAGTATTTAGATTCTTTGAGCTTGGTTGTGACAATTCCTCGGGAAGAGGCTGCATGTATAATAGTCAGTGGTTCGGTAGCTTCGGAGATGACAATACCTACATGTGAGATTGATTTCTGCTTTCCAAAAAATAATAAATCTCCTTTCTCTGCTTTTTCAAATGCTACTTTGGTTCCTTGCTTAGCTTGTTCTTTGGCACTTCTTGCGAGTTTTATTTTTTCTCCTTTAAATATGTATTTTGTAAATCCAGAGCAATCAAATCCTTTTGGTGATTGACCACCATATTGATATTTCGTACCCAAGTATTTTTTGGCTTTTTCAACAATAAGATCACTTTTTGATTTTGATTTTTCGAGTTGAATTGGTACTTCATCTTGACAAATTTCCGGAACCGTATTTTCATTTTTTTCTGATAGAAAAGCGAGAAAACCTGAAAAGAAAATGATGGTTGTGATTTTAAGGAAGGTATCCATTTGGGGAAATTGGGTGTTAGATACTAACGAAATTCACATGTGATTTATTTTTAATGTGAAATGTTTTTTTGCAAAATCACTTCCCAATACAAAACTTCCCAAAAATATTCCCCAACAAATCATCTGTAGAAATCTCACCGGTAATAGTCCCTAGGTGATGTAATGCTTGGCGAATATCCAACGCTACAAAATCAGAAGAGATGTTTTGTTCCAAATTATCCAAC
>CALFWW010000064.1 GCA_937928575.1 uncultured Saprospiraceae bacterium
GAGATTAAGGCGGAAAACGCAGACATAGCCTTAGTTACGGCGAGCCTGCCTGACTGCGCCAAGCAGACAGGGCTTTCCAACGCAGATATCAGTAAAATTTTCTCATAGATATCCGCAATTATAGAGTATTATTTGTATTAGCATCTCATTACAGTTCCGCCAACTTCTCCAACAGCCAAGCTTTCTCTGTCAATACCGTTTCATTTTCAATTTCTTTTTTCAATGCTGCGATCTGTTTTTTGTCTTTTGTCAAAGCGACCAAACTTTTCAAATACCGAATATTGTTCAACACATTGGTTCGATAAAAATCACTCACTTCTTTTCTACGAATATAAATCTGAAAACTATCCAAATGAGACAACAATGCATCAATGGTATTTTCTTCGTAATAGATTCTGGAAACAATGTTTTTGGAGATAATGGTATTCAAGATATCTTCGTACTCCGTATGTTGCAAATGTAGTAGGGCGGCTTTGTAGTTTTTGCGATTATATTCCAATCGGGCCATATTGAAATTGACTGTGGACTCCCGAAAATCTTCATCCAATAAATTGGCATACGTTTCAATGAAATGTTGTGACCACTCAAATTCCTTAAGAGAAGTAGCTGCTGCAACTATATTGTTATAAGTGAATCTTGAAATTTGCCCATTTTCGATTAAATAGCCAATATCCAAACCATCTTTATAAAGATTTAATAATTCTGCTCTAAATTGTGTCTGACCTCTGTTGGCTTGACCGATACAGAAATTGACGGCATGGATGTGCAAACCTTTAATTTCAGTTTGGTTAAAAAGATCGTTATGTTCGACAAGCAATTGATTGAATTTTTGAAAGTAATGATCGCCATTTTCTTCTGTCAAAAATCGATAACAATAATAGTAGATACCGATTGCAGGAATTTTTAAGTACTTTTCCAAGTCGATTGACTCCAATAAATTAGATAAAAATTTGGAATCATAATTTGCTTTGTAAACCTTTTGGTGAGAAAATTGAATGCAGCTGTGCTTTAGTTTTTGAACTAAATAAAGTACATCAATTGTTTCATCAACTTCATTCAAATTAAATGAGATGGTCCGCTGATTCAACAATTCAAACTCCATTTTCTCTTGCTGAAAATCTAATAATTGTCGAAAATAAAATTCATTTCGTTGCGGATACTTATCCAGAATTTCTGTTGTTTTTTTGATGACTGATTGATAGCACTTGGACAATTCTCGTTGTCGATATATCTCAGCCAATCGATGACGCGCAAGAATGGGGTTGCTCCGTCGATGCATGATCAAAAAATATTCTTCTATCAACTCAAATAAATCACTCATGACACCTCTCAGCAGCCCATCGCTGAATGCTCTTTTCGGAAAAACTTTGTTATAAACGACCTCTTTAGACGGAAATTGCTTATCTTTTATCACAAATGGATAGAGCACCTTAAAAAGTTTGCCCACATCTTCTCGGAAGACAAAAAAGGGAGATTGCAATAACTTTTTGATTTGCCAGATTTCCTGCTTTTCCAGTTTTCTGAGTGTCTGATAGAGTTTATAATTTTGCTTTGCCATAATTCATATTCTAATCTGCACAAATTAGATTTTTAATGGATTGATTTATAGTAATTTACAATATAATATACGAATACTATTTGCACAAAATCAAATAATTGTTGTTGAGATTTGAAGATTATTGTTAGATATTTCTAATTAAGCCCATACTTACGCTAATTTTTCAATTTACTACAATGGTCAAACAAATCCTCCTCCTCTTTTTTTTCCTACTCACACTAGGCACCTCTACCTTTGCTCAAGGTTGGGTAAAACAGTTTCCAGGAGATATCGCCTTCACGGGTGAGAATGTCAGTCAAAGCGCAGACGGAAATTTCGTATCTGCTATGATGGCACCAGATGGATTGGGTTCAGGCAATGAACCAGGTGCATACCTCATCAAATTTGATGACGCTGGCAACACGCTTTTTCTTAATAAATATTCAGATGAAGCCCATCCAGATGGTCATGCGGTTTATGGATCACCAGATGGAGGATATTTTATTTTTCGCGGGAAAGTCAATCCTGTCTCTGGCAATGAAGAAACATATCTTACAAAGTTGGATGCTGATGCAAATGAAGTCACTTCTACATTTGTAGTGTTAGATAATAATCTAGATGTTCCACAATTTACAAATGTTATTTTATCTGAAGACGATCATCTCTTTGTTTCAAGAGGTACCACTATCAAGAAATATGATTTAGATCTGAATTTAGTTGAAGACATCACATTGGATGTATTTGTCTCTCACCTCAAGATGACACCAGAAGGAGAATTCGTTGGAATAGGGATCATGAGTAACTTTCTTACGGGTGCATTCAAGTTGTCAAATGATGGACAGTTGTTGTGGGAAACAGATATGTCAAGTGTTGGTCCAAGTGGAAGTTTTTATATCCATGCACAAGCAGATGGGACCTATATGTTTTTCTCAGTAAGAGCACCGTCTCCTCAAGGAACTTTTCTACAAGGAAAATTAGCAAATGACGGGACAATTCTTTGGACAAAAGAGATTACTTCGCCTGGTCCGTTCCATCAAATGTGGAATCAAGTTCCGGTCAGTGACGGTTACATTAGCACGGGGCAAATATTCAATGAAATCGTTCTTGAGAAGGGAAACCTACATCTGGTGAAAACTGATTTTGAAGGAGAAGTCGTTTGGGAAAGACAGTACAATGTTAATGAATCAGAATGGGGGTATTCAGTAGTGCCTACGTCAGACGATGGAGTAATTGGTCTTTCAAAATTTCTCGCAGGTATTGGGAATCCCGAACAAGCCTATTTTTTCCGTGCAAATCCATTAGGGTTTTTGTATGATCAATCTCTTTCTGGAAAAATCGGATTCGATGCAACTGGCACTTGTGATACGACTGGCATGCAAGGTCTGGAGAATTGGTACGTATCAGCAACTGATAATATAACAGATGAAACCTACTATACAACGACAGATCTTAACGGACATTATTTCTTAAATCTCCCAATTGGGATTTATGAGCTCACAGTTTATCCACCAAATGCACTTTGGGAAGTTTGTGATAACAATATGATGGTGGGGCTTGTCGTAGATGCTCAAATCAGTCGAGATTTTCCTGTTACTGCCGCAGTTGATTGTCCGGTCATGGCCATACAATCCATTCTTCCGGTAGCGATACCATGCACTGACAACAATACTTTTTATGTCAATTATTGTAATGAAGGGACTGCTATTGCGGTGGATGCCTATGTCGAAGTGACGGTCGAAGATGACTTAAGTTATGTGAGTTCCACGATTGCATTGACCAGCCAAAATGGCAATACTTACACTTTTGATGTCGGTGATATGGCGACCGGTGAGTGCGGATTTTTTCAAGTTGATTTCTCAATTAGTTGTGATACAGAAGCACAAGAATCGGTTTGTATTGAATCAGAAATTTATCCCAATGCAGATTGTATCCCTGATCCAATGTGGAATGGGGCATTTGTAGAAGGTGCCGTTGAATGCGAAGGAGATAGTATTATGTTTACGTTGACAAACACTGGTGGTGACATCATGTCTTCTGCTCGAAATTTTATTGTTATAGAAGATGCTTTGATGTTGTTTCAAGGCGGCTATTTCCTGGATACACAAGAGACGGAGATTCGAAAATTCGAAGCAAATGGTTCAACACTTATCCTGGAAGCCCAGCAAGAAGCGTTTGCTCCGGGTGATCCATTTGTCAGAGTTTGGATAGAAGGATGTGGCACCAATTCAAATGGAGAATTTAGTACGGGGTATGTCAATCAGTTTTCTTTGGGAGATAACAATCCTTCTACAGATATAGATTGTCGTACAGCAAGTAATGCATATCAGCCAAATGCTAGTGAAGGGTATCCGAGTGGTTATGGTGAAGAAAATTATATCGGACAAAATATAGATATCGAGTATTTACTTCGTTTTCAAAATACTACTGATGACACCGCATTTACAGTTGTATTGTTAGATACGATCGCTTCTGAATTGGATATTACGCAAATGAGGGTAGGGCCAGCAAGTCACGATTTTGAATGGTCGATTGTAGATGAACGGGTATTGAGAATTGAATTCAGTTCTCTCGAGTTACCTAGTAGTACGACTGATTTCGATGCTTCCACTGGTTTCATTGAATTCCAAATAGCGCAGCAACCAAATTTAGCTCTAGGTACTCAAATAAAAAATGATGCAGGAATCTATTTTGATTTCAATGAAGTCATTCTGACCAATGAGACGTTCCATACCGTCGGTGAAAATTTCATTGAAGTCTCCACTCAAAATCCATTCGTTGCAGCAGCCAAAATTGAAGTTTCTCCAAATCCATTCGCTGATTTCACTTGGTTTAAATTCGATGGACTGCAGCTCGATCATGGACTTTTTGAATTGTATAACCTTAATGGAAAATTATTAATCCAACAACAATTTTCAGGAACACAATTTCAATTTCACCGCGATAAAAATGTGATGAATGGAAATTATTTTTATCGAATCACTGATACTGAAAAAGGGGTGATTAACAGTGGTCAATTGTCAATACACTAAAAGTAGGAATGGCAATTATTTTTAGTGAAGAAAGAATCTACAGGATATCCAAAACTTAGAATTATATGGTAGCTATTTGTAAATCTCAAACCAGCTGACCTTCCAGATTAAAATATAAATTGTTAGATTGAAGGACACTTACTAATACTTCTACCCGACGCTAGTACTCAGCTGTTAAGTGGAAGATTTAGTTTATGACCGATTCCCACAGTAAATAATTCACAGCCACCAAATACGAGGATGCTACAGCTGAAATTGAAGATGAATTCCTCAAAAACATCACTAATTTTATTCAGGACAACTTGAGTAATGAAGAGTTGACTGTTGATGATCTCGTGAAGCATTGCGGGATGAATCGAAATGTTATGAACAAAAAAATTAAATCCTTCGTCAATAAAACAGCAGTAGGATTGATCAGAGATATGCGATTGGAAAAAGCCTACCAGATAATCCAACAAAATGACGAAAATATTTCTCAAGTAGCTTTCAAAGTTGGCTTTAAAGACCCAAGTTATTTCACAACCTGTTTTAAAGAAAAATTCGGATTCACTCCTTCCTCACTTCTAAAAAATGTCAAAATAACCTGAAATTTTAAAAATTCAGTGGAGTTGAACAAAAATTGATAGAAAATCTTTTGTCTGTACACTAACTTTTCTTTTGGAAATGTATTTCATCTTTCATTTCACTTTTTTATTACAATTTGTATAACAGCTTTACCCTAAAAAAACAGCATTCATTTACAAACAAATGGATTGGTAAAGTTGTATTGCAATTTGTTTTCATATGATTTGAAGTATCTACACGCTAATATTCACTAAAATTAAATCTAATTATTTGATTTACAGTTGTTTATGTGGAAAATAGCAATTTCAATATCCACAAAATTGAAAAATTGTCGTTGCAAAAACCTTCATATTGACTGATTTTTGTGATACGGTTCCTCTCATCAACTGATATTTCAGAACAGTTTTAACTGAGTTGAAATAGCACTTAATCCCAGCACATAAAATTAATTGTTCATTTAAAAAAAAAAACTATGAGCTTACGTAAACGTATTACTAGAAAAGCACCCTTACTCTTCGTGCTACTATTTTTTACTTCCAATGTGATTTTTGGAAATTCATTTGCTGAAACCTATCTTGGCGAAGTCGTCTGTAACGTTAATATTTCTTCTTCAAATGGTGGGGTTACAATTACAGGCTTAACAAGCAACGCCAACACAAAATTATTCAACTCAAATATACAGGCGGTTTGGAGTTGTAATCCATGGCAAGGAAATGTTTGTACTGGAAATGAAACAATACCAGGATTGACTACTGGAGCTACTTACTTTTTAAGTGTGCAATCTCCGGATTGTGATGAGTGGATACCAATCGTTGTCCAAGGCAGCGGTGGCTGTTCCGATGCCGATAATGATGGCACTTGTGATGCAGATGATTGTCAACCAAATAATCCTAACCTTCCAGCTAGTCCGGGTACATCATGTAATGATTTTGACAGCAATACCACTAACGATCAAATCCAATCAGATGGTTGCACTTGTTCGGGAACACCTGTTGGTGGAGGATGTAATGTCAGTGTTAGTTCTGGAAGTAATAGCATAACTATATCCGGACTTACAAGTGATGCCAACACTAAAGTATTTAATTCCAGTGTATCAAATGTGGTGTTTAGTTGTAACCCTTGGCAAGGAAATCCTTGCACCGGAACTGAAACAGTTAGTGGGCTTTCAGCAGGGCAAACCTATTTCGTCAGCGTACAATCCGGTAGTTGTAGTGAATGGATTCCAGTAACTGTCGGTGGCGGTGGTGGAAACGGAATCGATCTTGTAACAAGTGCACCTAATGTTCAACAGAGTCCAACTGGTACGTTCATAAGTTACTCTTTCGATTTAACTAATCAAGGAAATGCTGATGTGACCGGAAGTTTCTTTATCAGGGGGTACATTTCAACAGATGCAACTATAAGTGGTGATGACTTTGCACAAGAAATAGGAAATGCTACTCAAACTGGAAATACACCAGCAGGGAGCTCGATGAATTTTTCAGGCGGAATTGTAATTCCTAACAACTTTCCAGCTGGAAATTACTTTTTAATTTTAAGGGTCGATGATACCAATATGGTTGCTGAAACAAATGAGAATAACAATATAAAAGCATCTCCATTCAATTTTGGCGGTTTTATTAGTGGACCAGATCTTAGACCCACTAGCTTTTCTGCAGACCCAGCAACAACTGGTGAAGTTTCAGGTTTTAGTTTCTTCTTGGGTAATGAAGGAGACCAAACTGCAAACGGCAATTACACTATACAGACCTATATATCTACTGATGGATTTTTAAGTGGCAATGACATTGCAGAAGGAACGATTGTAACAGGAAATACACTTGTAGGATCTTCTCAAGTAAATGGTGCGATCACAGCACCAAATGTACCATCAGGAAACTACTTTTTAATCTTGGTAGTTGATGATGGAAATACAATTGCAGAAAGTAATGAAAATAACAATATAGTCATAACTCAATTTGAAATTTTCAATCCCGGCGGTGGCGGTGGCGGGATTTGTGATAATGTATCCAACGTAGCACAAGGAAAACCAACCACACAATCTTCCACAATAACAGCCGGTGGTGTATCCGGAAATTCGTCAAAAGCAGTCGATGGAAACACCAATGGTAATTTCTTTTCTGGTTCTGTTTCTGCTACCAATAACCAAAATCAATCTTGGTGGCAGGTGGATTTAGGAGGATTTTTCCAAGTAGAATCAATCGAAGTGTTCAACAGAACAGAAGGAAGTTCACGATTGAACGATTTTTACATTCTTACTGCCGACCTTCCTTTTACATCAGGACTGCTTTCCACTGCAAGAACCATTGCTAACAATGAGCAATATTATTCTGGTCAAGCTGGTACACCAACAACCTGGAATTTTCCTAACGGAGATCTCGTAAGATATGTTAGAATTCAAAGAGCCGGTAATGGGCATGTGACTTTGGCAGAGGTAAGAGTAAATGCTTGCCCTCCAGGTGGAATGCCGGAAAATACTACTTTCGAATTGACATCACAAGATGTAGAATTGACTCCAAACTTCAAAATTAACAATCTATTTCCAAATCCTACATCAGGAGAATTATTTACACAAATAGAAAGTTCAGTTGATGATGAAATTTCAATTCAAGTCGTCAATATTCTCGGTCAAGTACAATTGGAAAGAAACATGCAAGTTGAAGTTGGAACAAATACAATGCAGCTACAACTCGACCATTTTGAAGCTGGTATATACCATGTTATTTTCCATGATGGAGAAAAACTAGTAGCCAAGCAGTTTGTAATTTCTAAATAAATTGATATAAATTTTTAATAAAATAAATTAACAACATAAAACAAAAAAAATATGAAAAACCTAAGTATTTTAAAACAGTTTATGGCAATCGGAGCATTGCTTCTGATTGTAACTTCATGTGGAAAAAAGGAAATAGAAACTGATGCTTCTTTACAACCAACAGATGATGAATATGTTGATACTTCCATAGAGGTAGCCACCATTCAAAAAGATGGACATGAATACCAATTTATAGCTCTTGGTGAAGAAGGTGAAATGGTTATAATTGAAAACCTTTATGGTTTGGCTGCAGAGAATTATGAAGATACTGGAATTGCTGATGACGCCACCCCTTATGATGTCTTTATGTCTCTAACTAATGAGGATGTTAAGGTTCCATTACACATTGCAGCAACAGTTGATGAATCTGTGATCGCAGCTTCGAATAGAGAAATTGCTGAATCTCCAGCGCATTTAATGATCGAAGATCCTAATTATAGCACTGAAATTATGACGGAAGATAGAGGTTGCTACGATGTCGGCTGGACTAACTTTTTTGAGACTTATTGTGGTGGACAAAGTTCATATTATAGTCTTCCGCAGGAACGTAAATTTTGTGATCGAGGTTTGAAAATCGTGCTCGCGCGTGATTCTCGTGATCTGAAATGTAAAAAAGTAAAAACATGGACCAATTCGGTTTGTGGTAACACCTTAGTCACAGTTTGGCGTTCGCGAGATGCGTATAGTGGTGGTCCATTAACCAAAAAGTATCAGAAATCTTTTCCTAACGGTATTTGGTATTTAAATTATTATTCTAGTACCTATGAGTATTTCCGTGTTCATAGAACAGTAACTAGTAATAACACAAATTTTAGAGCTTGGACTAAATTTACGAAATGGTAGAAATAGAAAAGAGGTTGTCTCAAAAGGGTAGCCTCTTTTTATATTTTTTCAAATATTGATTGAAGGATGCAGCGGTTTATTGTTGAGAAATAGTTTCATAACGAATATCCGCGAGTATACCAAGTAACTTTCAACAATGGTATTTGGTACTGTAACTATAACTCTAGTACTAGCGAATATTGGCATGTGACAAGATCAACTTCTAATGGCTCAAAATTTAGAGCTTTTACCAGATTTTATAATTAAGAAGAATAGATAATAAATAAAGCAAGAAGATGCTATACCGAATCCCAAATTTTTTTGGGGATTCGGATAGTATCTTTGTTTTATTTAGATATAGTTTAATTGAACAAGCATTGAAACTTACTATGATTATAATTCGTGCAATCTTTGTTTTTTATTTACTTTTTTTAGTGAGCAATAATGCGGATGCTCAAATTACAAATTCAAAGGAGTTTTTAATTCAGTTAAATGAAGCTAGCAACATTGAAAAATTTCAACAAAAAAATGCTTCAATTAAAGTAGTAAAATGTTGTTCGAAATCGCTTCGAATTTATTTGATTCGGGTTGATGAGTTGCAAGATGAAAAGCTATTGTCAAGTCAACTATATCAGAATCCACAAATTCGCCATGTCCAACCAAATCGTGAAATACAATGGCGTAGCTCGCCTAATGATCCAGGTTACAGCTTGCAAACAAAACATTATGACCAAATTAAAATCCAAAATGTATGGGACATCACAACTGGTGGGTTGACGACAGATGGAGATACCATTGTTGTTGCAGTCATTGATAGTGGGGTCGATCAGCTTCATGAAGATTTGAATAAAAATATTTGGCGCAACCATGCTGAAACTCCCAATGATGGCATTGATAATGATGGGAATGGCTACGTGGATGATTTTTGGGGCTATAATTTTTCAACTCAAAATGACCAGCACACCAAGACTAATCATGGGACGGCTGTTGCAGGATTAATCGGTGCGGTCGGAAATAATAACAAGGGAGTTGCGGGTATCAATTGGAACGTAAAAATAATGTTTTTATCTGGCGCCAATTTTGAATCTGAAGTAATTGAAGCATACAGTTATATCCTTGATCAAAGAAGATTGTATACACAAACAAATGGTGCACTTGGTGCGTTTATCGTTGCTTCCAATGCGTCTTTCGGTATTTCAAATGCGCAACCAGAAGATTTTCCGCTATGGTGTGAAATCTATAATGAACTCGGATTTGCTGGAATCTTGAATGTTGCATCAACTACTAATAGTATTTCTAACATTGAAAAGACGGGCGACATGCCCACAGGTTGTACCAGTGAATTTTTATTGACAGTAACCAATGTCAAACCCAACGACACACTTGCAGCTGGTTTTGGTAAAACATCGATAGATATTGCTGCACCAGGAGAAAATTCCTATAGCACCAGGACTAATAATAATTATGGTCCTTTTGGTGGAACGTCCGGAGCAGCACCTCAAGTAAGTG
>CALFWW010000065.1 GCA_937928575.1 uncultured Saprospiraceae bacterium
ATAGGAGTCGGTTCAAATTTGACTTTTGGCATTATACAGTTTAGTATGAACAAAGTGTATTCTGACTATGGTCAGAACAAATGTCTCAGAAGACATTTGACGGAGTGAACCGCAAAGCGGCTTGTTCTAATCTAAATAAAATCCGTTAAGAAATGAAAGCTGTTCGAGCTCAACAATAACAAATCCTGACTTGCTTGCCAATATGGGCTCTACAATCAAATTTGAGATACTACTCATGCGGCGAGTTTTTTCATTTTAGCCTGCCTGTCAACAATAACAAATGACACGCAGACAGGGATTTTAGAACTTTCGGAGCGTTAAAAACTGTATAAAGCCAAGATTTTTTGAATACTTTTTCATCGGAAAAAGTGTTGCCAGTCCGGTGAGCCTGCCTGTGTGGACTAAGTTAAACACAGGACAGACAGGGACAAAAGTAAATTAATGAGAAAGCGCCAAACTGAAGATGATGAATCAGCTAAAAACATTTAGTTTCTAGCATTTTATATTTCACTTAAAATCAAAAGTTATCATCATAGTTTTGGCGAGAACCTAAATACCTAAGGATTAAGCAGTAAGAATCGCCACCAAAAACGTAACCACCGTCGCAACAAATCCCACCATAAAAATATTATAAGAAGTCGTCAGATAACGATACTTTTTGTCCAATACTTTTCCGAGGTAATATAAGTCCCTGACCATGTTTCCGTAAATCAGTTCTTCATCCCTAAACATTTCATCCATCGCATCCTCAAAATCAGGCAGAGACAAATTTACGAAGTTGCCAAAGAAGACTAAATTCTTTTTGATATCCGTTTTCGATTTTTCACTCAAGTTGGTCACTTTAGGTCGGATCGATAAGACGGCAAAAATAAGGGATGCCATTCCCGTCACTAAAAATATAACGACAGGTAGTAAAACCATCGGATTGGTTTCTGGAATATTCCGATATGATAACATTGAGATTAAAACCGATATCATGATCGCATTGACACTGATCATGATATTGGCTTTGTTATCTGCGATTGCACTAATGTTGATATGATTTCTGAAGTTGGCTCTGAAATAAGTTTGCGTGGCTCTGCTCGTTGGAATCTCGTTTAGATTTTTGTAGCGACTTGGTTCTGTTTCTGGTTCAACGACCACTACTCTGTTTTTTCGTTTCTCCAATCTTGATTTCTGCGCATAAATATTTTTTGCGATTTGAGCTTCATACAACTTCTTGGCTGGTTTAGTATAAAACTTAGTTTGCAATAAATGTTGCAACTGCATATGCTCCCACTCCACATCCTTCACAGGACGGTTGACATACAACTCCCATTCTAATCGCAATAATTGTCTACGTTGAATATGATTTTCACCAACATCTTGTGCACGAACAGCATCTATCAAATACTTTTGCTCATCAGAAGTTGGGAGGACATTATCCTTAATATTTTGAAGACATTTTAGTACCCGTTCTTTTTTATTGGGGTCAAATTGTTTTGCAGTCAGGAACTCATCTGCATATCGAATACTTTGCGCATAAGGCTCGTTGTAATCGGCCAAAAAACCAGTATTCAAAAACCAGGCACATAATTCCACCACCTCTTTGGTATTGGCATCGGCCCCACCCGCTTCTACTAAATCCAAGGCAGTAGATACGATATCAGCAGTATGTTGAAAATTGTGAAACAACATCCGGGTATCATAGTAGCGGTTGAATAGATTATTCAAGACATGATCCTGTGCTTCCTGATTGATTTTCGTAGACAGGTAATTGATTCTAGTATGTTCTCTTTTTTCCAGCAATTTGGTTTGAAGTTATTGAGTACTTTTTCACTAAGATAATTATTTCTTCGTTTTCGGGTCCGTTAAATAGGTTTTCAGTTTATTGATTGTTTTATTATCCAACTGATATGCTAATTTCGGATTGATTTTTAACAAATGTTCGTACAACAAGAATTGATCAATTTGTTGAGAAAGCAATGCATTGGACAATTTTTTCATTGCGGGAATTTTCTTGTGGTCTGATTTTGTTTCTTCATAAGTTATCAATGCACAAAGCAAACATTCTTTTTCTTCAACTACTTCAATGGATTGATCAGAAATATCTTTTTTCTTATCACTATACTCTTTTTCAAATTGCCAGATAGCTTTGCAATACGCATATGATTGCCAGGTAGAATCAACCGTGTGAATTAAAACCACTGAATCACTTTGACTTGTGATATTATATTTAGGTTCAAAATTCGCAGTTGTGTATTTCATATCATTGCGTGTAAACAATGTTTTCATACTGTCCAAAATCTCTTTATTATTGCGATTAAAAAGATGAGCCATCAGCATATGGTCAATTGCTTTTTGGTGATCTCCCTTTTTTTCCAAGAATGCTGAAATCGCAAAATGTGCTTCATAATCATATTGATTGATTTTCAAAACACTTTCATACAATTTAACCGCATCCCGCAATTCTCCTGTTTTGCCAACTAGTTTCGCCAATTCTTTAATTAATTCCGCATTAGAAGTGTCTTTTTTATAGGCTTTTTCCAGAAAAGTAGCTGCTTTGTGGAATTTATCATTCTTTTCAAATTTATGCGCTTTCCTCCGATACTTTTCAGCTTTTTTGTTCGTCTTATAGGTAATTACCTGAAGACTATCATTTTCATCTTTTAAATATATATCTTTGAGAGTCGCATAATAAATTGCAAGCAGTTCGGAGGATGTGGTGTCAGACAAATAATTGATAGAAGATTGATCTGCCAATTTGTAGATCTCAGATGGGGTTCTCAAGTACTGACCGAAACTTGTAAACCAAAAAATAGTAAACATTAACAGTAGTGAAAACGGTTTCATAATTCGTGTAATTGTTACTGCAAGATATTAAAATTAAACTTCATATCATTTTTGATATACATTTCTAACTTATTTTAAATAATATTTAATTATGGCTAACCTTATCGAAATGCTTCAAAGTCAAATGACTGACCAAGTATTGGATACGCTAACTTCTCAAATCGGAGCAACTGATCGCACACAAACTAAAGCTGCTGCTGACGGTATTTTTTCAACATTAGCAACTGCTTTATCTAAGAACGCTCAGAAGCCAGGTGGTGCTGAAGGTTTATTGGGTGCTTTGGATCGTGACCACGATGGTAGTATCATGGATGATCTTGCTGGATTTCTTGGTGGACAAAAACAACCTCAAAATACAAGCATGTTGAATGGTGCTGGAATCTTGAAGCACGTTTTAGGGGGTAATCAATCAAACGTTATCGATATGATTGCACGAATGAGTGGTCTAAACCAAAACTCTTCTGGCTCTTTGCTAACAATGTTGGCACCAATGGTTTTGGGAGCACTTGGAAAACAAAAAAGACAAAACAATTTAGATGCACCAAGCATTCAAGATTTATTAAAAAGTTCAGTAAAATCTCAAGCAAATAATAACGCACAGATGGGATTGATCGGAAAATTATTGGATGCAGATGGTGATGGTAGTGTTTTGGATGATCTTGCAGGAATGGGTAAAAACATTCTTGGAAATTTCTTGAAAAGATAACCAAGGTTTTTCTCGCTAGAAATAACCAAGGTTTTTCTTTCCAGAATTACATATTGCTTATAGCATCCTCACCAAAAAGGCACTGTACTTTATATAGTAGAGTGCCTTTTTTTCGTTAAATAGGTCGTACAGTTAGACACATCTTTTATTCATTTTCCTGTATTTTTATAGTATGAAAATTTCCTTGAACAATTTTGTATTGGTAGTGCTATTCCTCAGCACTTGTTTTTTCGCTTGTACTTCTGATTCTGAATCAGCAGTAAAAAATGATATACCAGAAGAAACAACAGTCGACGCTTCTGAAATTGCACGCAGCAAATTTGATAACGCGTTAAAAGAAAATCCGAAGAATCACGAATTGTATTATCAACGTGCCAGATATTTTTATGATTTGGAAGGATATGATCAAGCAATCAATGATTTGAAAAAAGCGATTGAAATTGATTCTTCCTTCCTAAATTATCATCACCTGCTTGCCGATGTTTATATGGATTATTATAAATCCAAACCTGCATTGAATACACTACGTGATGCGGCAACTCAATTTCCAGACAGCATAAACACACTTTTGAAATTGTCCGAATTCGAATTTATCCTGAAACAATATGATGAGTCCATCAAAACTTGTGATAAAATATTAAGAAAAGATGGACAAAATGCAGAAGCGTATTACATGTTAGGAAGAAATTTCAAAGTGAGAAAAGAAACCAAAAGAGCCATCAATAGTTTTCAAACTTGTGTCGAAAATGACCCAGACCATATCGATGCGTACTTCGAATTAGGAAACTTATTTGACCAGCAAAAAAATCCAATAGCCGAAAAATATTATGACAATGCTTTAAGGATTGAACCCAAACAAGTCGGTGTCATTTTTGCAAAAGCTAATCATTATCACAATATGGGTAAGTTGAATAAAGCGGTTGAACATTACAAAAAAGCAATTGTTATTGATTCTCAGTATGCAGATGCTTATTATAATACCGGATTAGCGTATCTTGAAATGGATTCAATTCAACTAGGATATGACCATTTTGATTTGACCGTAAAAGCAAGCCCTACTTATATTATGGGATACTTTTATCGAGGATACGCTTCTGAAGCTTTAGGAAAATTAAATGAAGCAAAATCCGATTATGAAAGAGTCTTATCATTTGCACCGGAATTCACAAGAGGAATCGAAGCGCTTGAAAACATAAATAAAAAATTAGGTAAATAAAAAACGCCCTCAACTTCACATAAAAATTAACGCTAACAAAATATCGTCATCATGTATAAATTTTTCATTTTCGTTTTAAGTATTACTTTTTTTAGTTGCAGTGCTCCCGAAAATAAAGCAGTCGTCAAAGCAACTTCAAATATAACCACTGAAAAAGCAAAACCAGTCGTTCAAAATATAGCAAACAGTAGTGCCATCCAGCAAGCCAAAGCTCGTGCCGCTAAAATGAAAAGAGATAGCATCAAACCTACCAGACAAAGATATGCAACAAGTGGCGCACGTCAAAAAGCAGATATGGTTCAAACTTTCCCGTTTGATATTGACATGAAGGATGCCAATGGTAAAGTCCATAAATCAAATGACATCCTAAAGAAAAATGGAAAACCAACCATTGTGCTTTTCTGGCTAACAACCTGTTACCCATGTAAAATTGAAATGGCTGCCATCCAAAAAGAATATGAAGGATGGAAAAAAGAAGCGGATTTTAATTTAGTTGCCATCTCCACAGATTTTAGCAAAAATTATCCAGCATTCGTCGATATGGTCAACACCAAAAATTGGCCTTGGGAAGCATACAATGATGTCAATCGTGAATTTAGAAACGTCATGCCAGGTGCATTAAACGGATTACCTCAAACTTTTGTATTCGATAAAAATGGTGAAATCGCTTACCACAAACGCAAGTACAGAAGCGGTGATGAAAAAAAATTGTTTGCTAAGGTGAAGGAGTTGGCGGCGATGTAACCTTCGACTTCGCTCAGGTTGACAATCACCGACTTCGCTCAGGTTAGCAATTGCCGACTTACTCATTTTAGTGTGGATCAAACATTAATAAATATTCACATATAATGGCACTTTTTTTGACACCCTTTCGTTATTACATTTATTATTAACAAAAATCGATAACAAAATGGCAGTAATGAAAGTCGTTGAAATCTTGGCCAACTCACCTAAAAGTTGGGAAGACGCAACAAGAAAAGCAGTTAAAAGAGCTGGAAAATCAGTAAAAAATATCAAATCAGTTTTCGTACAAAGTCAAAGTGCGGTTGTCTCAAAAGACAAAGTAACTGAGTTTAGAGTCAACTTAAAGATAACCTTTGAAGTGGGTTCTTAATCAAGTGATTTTGATTCAAAGCCCTTGAGATATGATTGCATGTTTCAAGGGCTTTTTTTATTGAGGCATTGAATTTTTATGCTTTCTTGAAAAGCAGTATTTTAGCAAACTTTTAGAGACGATATTTCGTGAGATGATATGCTATACATCCTTTAACCAAAAAATTCGTAGAAAAGAAAATAATGGCGAAAGCTGAAGTAATTAAATAATTTACAAGAAAAAAGAAAGCGTGAGTAATCAAATTAAAATAACACTACCAGACGGAACCGTCAAAGAATATGAGAGCGGCGTCAATGCAATAGATATTGCAAAGTCGATTAGTAATAGTTTGGCCAAGGTCGTCTTATCGGCTAAAGTCAATGATGAAGTATGGGACGCCACCCGTCCGATTACCACCGATTCTAATTTGCAATTGCTGACTTTCAAAGACAAGGAAGGAAAAGCAACTTTCTGGCACTCCTCTGCACACCTAATGGCAGAAGCATTGGAAGCACTTTATCCAGGAACAAAGTTTGGATATGGTCCTGCTGTTGATGCTGGCTTTTATTATGATGTCGATACAGGTGATCGCCAATTGACTCCAACTGATTTGGTGAAAATTGAAAAGAAGATGCTCGAACTGGCTCGTGAGAAAAATGATTTTGTCAGAAAAGAAGTTTCGAAAGCGGATGCATTGAAAATCTTCAAAGATAAAGGTGACGAATATAAAGTCGAGACATTAGAAGATTTGGAAGACGGCCAAATCACTTTCTACCAACAAGGTAATTTCGTAGATGTATGTCGTGGTCCTCACATTCCTAACACTGCTCCTATCAAAGCGATCAAATTAACTTCTTTAGCTGGTGCGTATTGGAAAAATGACGAAACTCGTAAACAACTAACCAGAATTTACGGTATCACTTTCCAAAAGCAAAAAGAGTTGACCGAGTATTTGGAAATGATTGAAGAAGCTAAGAAAAGAGATCACCGTAAATTGGGTGCAGAATTAGAGTTGTTTATGTTTTCTCAAAAAGTGGGTGCGGGTTTACCAATCTGGTTGCCAAAAGGCACAGCATTACGTACACGTCTTGAGGATTTCTTGAAGAAAGAACAATTGAAACGTGGTTATCAACCAGTAATCACTCCTCATATTGGCAAGAAGGATTTATATGTCACTTCAGGTCATTATGAAAAATATGGTGAAGATAGTTTTCAACCAATCACGACTCCACGAGAAGGAGAAGAGTTTTTGTTGAAACCAATGAACTGCCCACATCACTGTGAAATCTACGGAAACAAACCACACTCCTATCGCGAGCTTCCAATCCGTATTGCAGAATTTGGAACGGTCTATCGTTATGAGCAAACAGGTGAGCTGCATGGATTGACTCGTGTGCGTGGATTCACGCAAGATGATGCTCATATTTTCTGTACGCCAGATCAGTTGAAAGCAGAGTTTTTGGATGTACTGGAATTAACCACCAAAATGCTGACAAAGTTAGGTTTTGAAAATTACACTGCTCAGATTTCTCTACGTGATCCTGACAACAAAGAAAAATATATCGGCTCCGATGAGAATTGGGAAAAAGCGGAAAACGCAATCATCGAAGCAACTCAGGAAGTAGGTATGACAACAACAACAGAGTTGGGTGAAGCTGCATTTTATGGACCTAAATTGGACTTCATGGTCAAAGATGCACTGAATCGTTCTTGGCAATTAGGTACGATTCAAGTCGATTATAATTTACCAGAACGTTTTGAATTAGAATATGTCGGTGCGGATAATAAGACACATCGCCCGGTCATGATCCATAGAGCACCATTTGGTTCGATGGAACGTTTTATCGGTGTATTGATTGAACACTGTGGTGGGAAATTCCCATTATGGTTAGCTCCAGATCAATATGCGATTTTGCCAATCAATGATGCGTTGATTCCTTACTGTAAAGACGTGATGGAAAAATTAGCCGTCCATGATATCCGTGGAGTCATCGATGATCGTACGGAATCTATTGGTAAAAAAATTCGTGATACAGAGTTGAAGAAAATTCCTTTCATGTTGATTGTTGGACAAAAAGAAGCAGATGCGAATCAAGTTTCCGTAAGGGTGCAAGGTCAAGATGGTGGTGATAAAGGTGCGATGGACCTGGATGGTTTTGTGAAGTATTTTGGGGAATTTGTTTAAAGGTTTTTACAGTTTTAACCTAATTAATGTTCAAGTTGATCTAAAAGAGTTGCTGAAGTTTTTGATGCAAAATTTAGATATTTTCTGAAAGTTTAGATCTTTAAATACTTCAGTGATAATTTTAGTTTGGATGTAGGTCTAGACATCGATCTACTTTTACACGAAAAAAATGATATAGACCTTACAGAACCAATTAAAGATCCAGTACTATTGACAATTGGAACTGAAAATAAAAAATTGTTGGCAAGTATGTTTATCGGCACCCAGATAAACTTACAAGACCACGTCTATATAAAACCTTTTATAACCGGGTATGTCAAAACCAATAGTTTAGGCGGTTTTGATTTTAGTTCTAATTTACAATTCACTTCCGGGCTGAAAGCAGGTTGGCTTTTTTAGAAAAATCGACTTTATCAAAAGTGGACTGCCAACCAAATACAAGCCGGTTCCACACTAGTATGTGTCACTCGATGTTTCAATTCTTTTGGACAAAAAACGTGATCACCTTTTTTCAGCTGCACCTTTTTCCCATCTTCAAATTCCAATTCTGCTTCTCCTTGAACCAAAACGACCCATTCATCCCGATCTTGATCAAACCAAAATCCAGGTGGGCTGACTTGACCTGTTGACAGAATGCGTTCGATCTTGATACCTCGTTTTTCCATTAAAGTATCAAACTGTTCCTCTTCAAAAGGCAATGGAGGAAGCTTATATAGATTATTCAAAATTTTAATTATTTGTAAGTGAGTTGGTTATCAAGGCTGTCACTTTTTATCTCAAATTTTCCTTGATTTTGAAAAGAAAAATACCCTAATTGGAGTATATAAAGAAGGTAATTCCTCAGAAACATTATATAACGAAAAATTGTTAAAGATATTATAAAGGATTTTTACAATTCGTTTCTCGGTCAGAATAATCTTACTTTGTAGATATTGAAAAACCATTTATTTGATTTGTATGAAAAAACTATTACTCTTTATATTATTTGCCCTCACATGTTCCTTGACTTATGGTCAATCGAGTTACGGTGATGACAGTGCAGATAATATGACAGTAGTAGAACAAGTCAAAATTGCAAATAATCTTCAAGTATTTCCCAATCCTGCAATCGATTATATTTCTCTAAATAACGTAGAAGGTGTGAAAAAAATCGCTGTTTTCAATTTAATTGGTAATGAAGTGACTAGTTTCAATGTAGTCGCAGGAGAGAAGTATTATGTCGGTGATTTAAGACTCGGAATGTATTTGATTCAGATTGTCGGTACGAATAACAAGACATTGACGACACTTCGACTAAGTAAAAAATAAATTTGAGTTAGTATAAAAACGCCTTGTTCATAAAATGGACAAGGCGTTTTTTTTGTTGGGTGTTCATTTATCATTCTTTCAAAACCTTCATGGTCGTTACATCCATTTCATTAGAGATTTGTAGAAGATACATCCCACTTGCAATATCTGAGAATATAAGGCTCACTTTATTTTCTCCAGGTTGTACCTCCTTCTTAAATCTTCGAATTAATTTTCCATCAATTGAATTCACTTGTAATTCTATTGTTTCATTAATATTCGAAAAATAAGATAAGGTCAATTCATGATCGATGGGGTTTGGAAACACTTTAATATTATTTACAAAATTGGGTGAAGCTGGTGGGTAAATTTTATTGATTAACAATTGGTCATCTGGAGACAAATGTCGTTCATCCAATTCTCCTCCATTCATGTATATATTCAATTTCATCTGCTTCGCGATACTATAACTCGTAATTGATGCGTGCTCGCCAAAAGCTAATTTTGTACTTGGATTTAATTCCATGTAAATTTGCTGATCTTCACTTCCCAATTCCTCTTCTATCAAAACCAACTTATTGTCGATTACCAGAGTACTATTCTCGGTCAACTCAATGGTCCCTCCTGCTCGAAATGCTAACAATCCTCTTCCATTATGTCCGTAATAAAAAGTTTCTCCTTCAGCAACTTTTAAGGAACCGTTGTTTCTGAACATCATACAAGATTGTTCTCCAAAATCCACATGACCACCCGCATGAACAAAATGAGTATCTTCCTCAAATATCAATTCCGCTATATTGTTTAAACACATTTCTCCTTCATTAACCAAGTTCAGCTCATGTCGTACAGAATCGCTTCCTTCAACAAAACCTCCAATAAACGTTGTAAAAGGCTGAGCTTGTAATGATAGAAAATTGTACATTTCAATATTTATAACTTGAGGGTCTACCGTGTTAGGAAGTGGTGCAACTTTATTATAAGAAGGATTGGATGCATTTGGATAAATTCCATCATGATACCTAAGCAGATAAGTGCCAACCCACCAATTACCAACCAAGGCATCTAGTGGTGCGTCATAAGTAGTACCATTAAAATAAAAATCTGGAACATTTAAATCCCATATCTTTGCAATTTCATATGCAGGTTCAACCCAAGCACCACTTAAATTAATCCAAGCATTATTGGTTGCTGATGTTTCATCCACTTTTAATTTTATTACAAATTCCCTCAGATAATTTTCTTCAAAATCTTCCGACACGGCACATGATATTGACTGATGTATTCCGAATAAGTCGAATTGATTTTTAGCAATTCTATGATTGAATCCGGTCCCTGTCTCATCAGGAATTTGAATACTTGTTATGACTCCTGTGCACAATTCCCCTGGACACTGGTCCGACAGATCCATCGTCAATCCATCTGATACGTAGAAAAATGAATTGAAACTAAATACCATGTTGGAATCTAAAAATATCTTATTAGTTTCATCAATCGCACTTCTTACAAAAAGTGGTTTGGTGATATCAAACTCATCTAAGTCTATATAAGTTCGATTGAGTGAATCTCTGACAGGGATACATAAAGTACTGTCGATTACTCCATCCCATTCATCATTTATGGTTTGGTAAATTTCCCAGTCCACCAATTGCAAAGTGGTTTGTAAATTATCATAAGGACAAGGAGCGTTTATCTTTTCGGTATAATTTGAGTTAGGTATAAATTGTGCTAGTAAAAGTGATGGAAGCAGCCATAACAAGAGTGAAGTTTGAATTTTCATAATTAGATCTTTGATTTCAAACCAAATTACCATTAAATTCAAATTATCTATGACAAACAGTTTACATTGTTAGAAATATAATTGCTTAACTACATTAATATTTAATGGTTATGACAAATACTTACCAACAATAGGCATACGTCTACCCATTCCAAATGCTTTTGAAGACATCCGAAGAACTGGTGCTGTTTGGTGTCTTTTAAATTCACTGATATTCACCAATCTTAAAATTCGTTTTACCAATTGTGCATCAAAACCCATAGCGATGATTTCATTAGGTCCTTGTCGTTTTTCGATATACTGAAAAAGTATTTCATCCAAGATGTCATATGCTGGTAGACTATCGCTATCTTTTTGGTCGGGACGTAATTCTGCCGATGGTGGTTTGGTGATGGTGTTGGTCGGAATGATTTCTTTGTTTCTATTAATCCAACGGCACAACTCAAATACTTCCGTTTTATAAACATCGCCAATCACTGAAATTCCTCCACACATGTCCCCATAGAGGGTTCCATACCCTACTGCCATTTCGCTTTTATTGGATGTATTTAACAATATGTGCCCGAACTTGTTAGACATTGCCATCAACACCATTCCCCTAGCACGAGCTTGGATATTTTCTTCGGTTACATTTTCTGGCAAATCCTTAAAGTAAGGTGCCAACATTTCTTGATAAGTGTCAAAAGCAGGTTTAATAGGGACGATGTTGTATTCCAATCCAAGGTTCTCTGCCAAATCTTGTGCATCCTTAACAGAATGATCGGAAGAATACTGAGATGGCATCAACACTACTCTTACATTTTCACTTCCCAGTGCTTTTGCTGCAATATAAGTTGTCAATGCGGAATCAATCCCTCCTGACAATCCGATAATCGCTTTTTTGAAACCTAATTTTCCGAAGTAGTCTTTCACTCCTAAAACCAATGCATCATGAATCATCTGCATCTTGTTGTGTCCAGGCACTATGTTATGCTCACCCGTTGTTACTTCATCCAAATCAAAGGTCTGAATTGCTTCTTCAAAATGTGGCAGTTGTGCATGTAGATTTCCGTTACCTGACATCACTATAGAACCACCATCAAAAATCAGTTCCGTTTGTGCTCCCACATGATTGATATAAAACATCGGGATCTTGTATCGATCTACATTGGCTTTTACGATTTTGATGCGACTATCCGGATGCGTATAACTAAAAGGAGAAGCGGAAATATTGATTGCAAAATCCGGGTTTTGTTTGTGTAATTCATCCATCGGGCGAACCGTGTATAGTGGGTCATAAGTTTCCATTGATTCGCCATCTGTTGGTAAATCCCAAATATCTTCGCAGACTGTTATTGCTATTTTCTTGCCTTTGTAGTTGATAATGTTAAATTCTTTAGCGGGTTCAAAATATCGGTACTCATCAAAAACATCGTAAGTTGGTAACAATGCTTTGTTGGCTATTTGTTGAATCTTTTGATCTGCTAAAAAGTACGCTGAGTTAAATAAATTTTTACCTAATGGAGAAGGATTTCTACTAGGCGAACCGACAACGATTGCGATTCCATCAGCTGCTTTCGTCAATTCATTTACACAATTTTCTGCTTGATTGATAAAGTCATCAAACTCCAAAAAATCACGTGGCGGATATCCACAGGTTGTCAATTCACTAAAACAAATGATATCTGCATTTTGTGTTTTTGCAGTGTCGACTGCTGACAACATTTTTTTGAGATTGGATTCGAAATTTCCGATATGGAAATTGAGTTGGGCAACTGCTATGCGCATAGGAATTTAGGTCTTTAATGATGGGGCAAAAATACGGGTTTTTTTTAAACCATATCAGACTCATATGTTTTCAAACACCAATATTTTTTTACCACATAGATAAACTTATGTGTCTTATGTGAAACCATCTTTTGTGTCTTATGTGGTTAAAAAAAGACTAAAACAGATTTACCACATAAGAATCATAAGTGATCTTCAATACGCGAGAAAGACACTTAAGTTTTTACGCCAGAACGATAAACTTTTGTGTCTTATGTGGTTAAATACATTATGGGAAATCAATTACTCAGGTAGCTCTCGATACAATTCATTCACCAATGTTTTTTGACCTTGACTAAAAAGATGAACTACATTAAAATTGATCATTAAGCCCTTAGGGACTTTTAGTAATTTCATATAGGTTAGAAGTTGTGCATCAAATAAGGGTGTAATTCCTTCAACTGACTTTAATTCTACCGGTAAAATATTTTCAATAAATAAATCACATCTAAGGTCGCTTTCGGTAATCAATCCTTTAAAATCAATAGGGACAGCTCTTTCTGATTGGAAATTAATTTTTCGCAAAGATAGTTCATGTTTCATGCATTTGTGATACACACTTTCCAATAATCCTGGTCCTAAACTTTTATGAACTTCTATTGCCGCTCCATTTACTTGATAAATTAAATCAGTAAGATAAGTTTTAGTAATACCTGTTCTCATAATATTTTTTTAGACGTAAATATATTACTATAATTTTCAATTACTATGCGTTATCTGTCCTTACTTAAATTTTTACCACATAAGACACTTAAGTGATCTAAACACGCGGGAAAGGCACCTAAGTTTTTTTACGTAAGAACGATAAACTTTTGTGTCTTATGTGAAACCATCTTATGTGTCTTATGTGGTCAAAAAAAAACTAAAACAGATTTACCACATAAGACTCATAGGTGATCTTCCATACGCGAGAAAGACACTTAAGTTTTTACGCCAGAACGATAAACTTTTGTGTCTTATGTGAAACCATCTTATGTGTCTTATGTGGTCAAATCATATTCTCCAAACCATAATATTTATCTTAAAAAATCTTACATTTTTCCGTATTTTGGGCCAACACAACTAAACAAGAATTCATGAGTAATTTTGTCGTATCCGCACGTAAATATCGTCCTGCTACTTTCGATGAAGTGGTCGGTCAAGCGCATGTGACGAAAACATTGAAAAATGCATTAGCGAATGATCAATTGGCGCATGCATTTCTTTTTACAGGACCTCGAGGTGTGGGTAAAACGACATGTGCTAGAATTCTCGCCAAAACCTTAAACTGCGAGAATCGCACAAAAGATCATGAACCTTGTAACGCTTGCAACTCCTGTACTTCCTTCAACAATCAGACATCATTCAATATCACGGAGCTCGATGCAGCATCCAACAATTCCGTGGAACACATCCGTTCATTAATTGAGCAAGTCCGATTTCAACCACAACAAGGGCAATACAAAGTTTTTATCATTGATGAGGTACACATGTTGTCAACACAGGCCTTTAATGCTTTTTTGAAAACATTGGAGGAACCACCACCTTATGCTATTTTTATTTTAGCAACTACGGAGAAACACAAAATAATTCCAACAATACTTTCACGAACTCAAATTTTTGACTTCAAAAGAATTCAGGTTGGTGACATTTCTGATTATCTAAAAGAGATTTGTAAAAAAGAAAAAATAAAGGCAGAAGATGACGCGCTTCATATGATTGCTCAAAAAGCAGATGGATCTCTGAGAGATTCTCTTTCTATTTTTGACAAAATTTCGAGTTTTGCTGGAAAGAAAATTACTTACGACAATGTCATTGAGAATTTAAATATTCTGGATTATGATTATTACTTTAAAGTAGTAGACGCTTTTATGCAAGAAGATTTGTCTAGAGTGCTTTTAGTTTTCGATGATATCTTGAAGAAAGGATTTGATCCGGATATTTTCATCAATGGTTTGGCAGAACATATTCGCAATCTTTTAATCTGCAAAGATGAATCTACTTTGACCTTATTGGAACAAAGTGATTCCTTAAAAAAAAGCTATAAAGAACAAGCTCAAATAAGCCCAACTAATTTCCTTTTGTCTGCGCTTAGTATTGCCAATGATGCTGATGTGAATTATAAAATGGCATTAAATAAAAGATTGCACATTGAAATGGCATTAATAAAAATGACCTACATAAACAGCGCAGCAACAGCAGTTGTACCCGCTTCTCTACCCGCATCAGGTGCCGCAAAAAAAAAAACAATTGAAGTAAGTATCCCAATTGAAAAAGATCTGAAGCAACCAATTGAGCAGATTAAGCATACTAATGATAGTACAGAATCTGATGAAATTATAGAAGCTACTATAGAGACAGAACCAATCAAAGAAGCCCAAAACGAGGAGGCAATCATATTACCGATAGAGACGGCAGATAAAGTCCCCGATTCCGTAATTGATATCAATCGCTCAAATGGGGATACTTCAAAAAAAGAAAAGAAAAATAAATCAGTAGCTGCATCTGTAACAGACGCTTCGGCTGTACAAGAACCTTCTTTATTCGCATTGCCAACTTTAAATAGCTTGGATGCCTTGGATGAAGAAGTCGAGAAAGCAAACGAAGAGAAACTGAAGAATGCCAAAGAAATTAATTTGGATACGGTACAAAAATACTGGTCAGCATATGCAGATACTGCAGGGTCTCCTTCGCTTAAACTTTCATTGGATGGTACGGTTCTTCAATTGAATAATCTAGAGATTGAGGCGAAAGTAGCTTCACATCATGGAAAAAATTTGATCAATAATGAAGGTGGTTTAATGGACTATATTCGCAGTAAATGTGGGGTTGATAATTTTACGCTGAAAGTAATTGTGGATGAGGAAAAGTTGGCTGCTGAAATGAAAAAGAAACCACCGAAGCCATTGACCAACAAAGAAAAATTTGATAAACTTCTAAAAGTTAATCCTCTTATAAAAGATTTGAAAGATCGTTTAGATCTTACTTTAGACTATGAATAACAATTTTTTAAACAATAATTTAATTTTACTGTTTTAATACTTACTAAATCATCTAAGCTTTAGCCATGGAAAATAACTCTTTCTGGTATTTACAAAATATTAATCTTCAAAGTTTACTTTGTCCAAATAAATTGGGCAACTCAATGGATAGTGGCTCCCACGAAACGAAAGCCTACAAAAAAGGAGAGTTCATATACCTCCCACAAGAAGAAGCCAATAAGGTTTTTTTCATCAATGAAGGTCGGATCAAAATATCAGCAATATCCGAAGAAGGTAAAGAAGTCACAAAAGCTATCTTGTCTGCAGGAGAATTATTTGGTGAATTAGGATTGATCGGTGAATCTAAAAGAAAGGATTCTGCCATTGCAATGGAAAAAACAATGGTCTGTTCAATAACAGTAGAAGACATGAAAATGTTAATGAAAGATCATAGTTCTTTAAGTATGTTCATGATGAAACTAATGGGTTCTCGTGTTTTGCAAATGGAACAACGTTTGGAGTCTTTGGTATTTAAAGATTCCAAAACAAGGATCATTGAATTTTTACACGAACTGGGAGCTAAGAAAGGAGATAAAGTTGGCTTCGAAGTAGTCGTCAGAAAATTTATCACCCATCAGGAAATCGCCAATCTCACTGCGACCTCTAGACAAACGGTAACTACTGTTTTAAATGAATTGAGAAATAATGAACTCATTACTTTCGATCGTCGACGGTTGTTAATTCGAGATATGGAAAAATTGAGAACCGCTGCTCAAGTGGCATAGCATTTTTTTTCCTACTTTGCGCTTTTAAATTCAATATACTAAAAAGTGTACAGCGCATTCATCAAACCATTCCTGTTTTTATTAACTCCGGAAAAGGCACACCACTTTACCGTCAGTTTATTAAAGTTCACTCTAAGTATACCCATCATCAATTCTATTTTCAGAAATAGATATAATGTAAGTGACAAGAAGCTCCACCGAAATATTTTTGGCTTAACTTTTAAAAATCCAGTTGGTCTTGCTGCAGGATTTGATAAAGATGGAAAATATTTTGAATCGATGGCGGCACTTGGATTTGGATTTATTGAATGTGGAACCGTCACACCTCGTCCTCAAATTGGAAATCCACAACCCAGACTTTTTCGACTTCCTGAAGATCGAGCATTGATCAATCGCATGGGATTTAATAACGAGGGAGTTGATCACTTGGTAGAAAAATTGAAAGCCAGAAAAAAAAGTGATGTCATCATTGGTGGAAATATTGGAAAAAATAAAGACACTCCTAATGAGAAAGCAGTGGATGATTATGAAATCTGTTTTGAAAAACTATTTCCTTATGTCGATTATTTCGTCGTGAATGTGAGCTCACCCAACACACCAAATCTACGTGCACTCCAAGATCGGGAACCGTTGACAAAATTATTAACCCATCTTCAAAATCTAAACCACGCTAAATCAACACCAAAATCAATCTTACTAAAAATTGCTCCTGATTTAAATAACAACCAACTCAACGATATTCTGGAAATTGTAAAAGATTCTAAAATTAGTGGCGTCATTGCAACCAACACAACGATTGATCGAACTCAATTAGCTACCGATAAAAATAAAATTGATGAAATAGGAAATGGTGGTTTGAGTGGTGCTCCATTGAAGCAGCGATCTACGGAAGTAATCCGTTATCTTAGTACCCATTCCAACGGGAATTTAAAAATCATTGCAGTCGGTGGAATCAATTCTGCGCAAGATGCTATTGAGAAATTGGAAGCGGGCGCATCCTTGGTACAAATTTACACCGGACTGATTTACGAAGGACCTCATCTCATCCGAAACATAAACGAAGCAATCAAAAAAAGTTAGTCTTTTGTCTCTTTTTTTGAATTATAATACATGATCTTTTGTTCTAATATTATAAACGCGACCGACCTACAATTTCCAAAATCTTAGTTTTTCTAAACTACCTTTTCAAAATCAACGAAACACCATCTACATTGTAGAGACCGCTGTTGCTATTTTGAACAGGATATTATTTAACAACAACAAATTAATCGTTCCTAACTATGCTGCTATACACCTTCTTATACTTACTTATGGGATTCAACCTTTTCAAAGTTGTTACTGATGAACATACGGTTGCTTATAAGGATGGTAGGTTCTGGTTGGTGTTGGTTTCTTTTGGGATATTGATCTTTTTGACTTTGGGGATACGGTAATTTTCCGTTGCCCGCTCTCCGCTTTCCGTTCGTGTTGCTTCGCATACTTTCCGTTGTCCGCTTACGACCCTTCGTTTCAAATGCGTATCTACACGCAATACTCGTAAACGGACAACGGAAAGGTGACGCTAGCTCACCGGACGGAAAACGGAAATCACTTCATTACCTTCAAACTCAAATCCAAACTGTGATAAGAGTGCGTCAGAGCGCCAGAAGAAATATATTGTACACCGGTTTTGGCCACCTTTCTTACCGTCTTCATAGTAATACCACCTGATGCTTCTGTTTCGAATTGATCGCCGATGATGCCGACCGCTTTTTTCAAGGTTGGAATTTCAAAATTGTCGAGCATGATGCGAGTTACTTTTCCAATTTTTAAAACTTCTTTGAGTTCTTTTAAATTTCGCACTTCGACGGTGACATTTAAATTTAATTTATTGGCTTTTTGATATTTGTCTACTCGTTTGATCGCATTGGTAATACTGCCAGCTGCATCGACATGATTGTCTTTGATCATAATCCAATCGTATAAACCAAAACGATAATTGGTACATCCTCCAATCAGAACGGCCCATTTTTCAAGGAAACGTATTGTTGGAGTTGTTTTTCTCGTATCCAAAATTTGTACAGGTAAATCAGCTACTTCGGTTGCAAATTGATTCGATAAGGTTGCAATTCCGCTCATTCGTTGCATGCAGTTCAGGACCAATCTTTCAGCAATCAATAATGACCTGGAATTACTTTCTACGTGAAATGCGATATCTCCGTATTTGATTGGATCACCATCCTTCATGAACGTTTTGATCTTTACTTTCGGATCGATGTGCTTGAAAATTATTTGTGCTAATTCTAAACCAGCCAATATACCATCTGCTTTCACCAATAATTTAGCTTTGTCTTTTTTACGCGCAGGAATACACGCCAATCCAGTATGATCGCCAACATGCACATCCTCTCGCAATGCTGCTTTTATGAAATTATTGATTCTGGTTTTGGTGACGTATTTTGGTCTTTTCATTGTTGTTGAATTTTTCTGCATTTTTAGTGTGTACCTCTCCGAGAGCTATTCGAAATAATATAAAGTTGAGAAAAGTTTACAATTCACCTAAATATCCTGCAAAAGAATTAGAATTTCTGCATTATTTTTTCTCGATCTTCATTTTTTCTTGATAAAAGAGAGCTTGCCTTGAGCTTGTCGAAAGGAAGCAAAAAATCAAGGCTTTAAATTACAAGTAATGTTTGATGGATGAATATGCTGAAACTGATGTTTCAGTTCATTCATTTCAAAGGTCGGTTTGCGACCTTTGATTCGCAAGCGAACCATTCATTCATCTCGAAACTCGCAACACTTTCAGTGGCTCAAACAACGATCTTTTTTATTTCTTTACGATAAATCTTTAAGGCCGATGCCACCCGCTTCAAAATCCTGCGAATAGTTTTTTATTGTTGAGAATTTGACAATGTTCCTAAGAGTTACAAAAAAACAAGAGGCAACTTTTGAATTAAAAAGTGCCTCTTATTGTATATTTATTTTTCCTAAAAAAGTTACTTAAAACATCACTCCAATACGAAGTGTCAGATTACGCAAAGTAATTTTTGAATCGTCATCAACGAAAGCACCTTCATTATTTTTAAAATCCGTTGCATCCTTATTGGTCATATCCAAAAACCCTTGATTATAAAATAAGCCGACAACAATTGATGTACTTTCACTGATTTCATATTCAGCACCACCACCGATTCCCCAAGATAGATTCAAAGGGTTGACTTCTTTTTTGATATCAATTTTATCTTCACTTCTTGCATCTCCAGTTGATCTTTCACTTCCACTAATATCTCCTCTTGCTTGCGTTTTGATACCTATCGTGAAAACAGGTATTTCAGCATAAGCTCTGATTTGTCCAAAATAACGTGTAGTCATTTTTAAACCAAAAGGAATTTCAACATACTGAATACCATATTTCAAATTAGCACCTCCACTCAACGTATCATTCTTCAAAGTATGATCTGATTGCGCCCAGAAAACACCTTCTTGATCGTACAATAATTTTCCACCAGAATTAAATGCAAATCCGATTCCTCCTGTGAAAGCATAATTTTCTCTAAAATAATATTCGCCCAACATACCTAATTTCAATCCTACTACTGTTCCATTATTTTTGATGTCATTTTCGTCAGAGCCAATAAAATTAAAAGTTGGACTTACTTGAAATCCAAATCTAAAATCTGCTTGACTAAAGGAATTGTTCCAAATAAAGAAAATAAAAAGGCTAAGTGATATAATTTTTTTCATGATTGCTTGGTTTTCATTTTAATTAACATCTAATTTTAACTTTGTCTTACAAAAACTAAAATCATTCAATGAATAAGCTATTTAGATTACTCTTGTTCAGCTTTATTTTATGCACAACAATTTGGTGTTGTAGCAGCAGCAAAGGTAAAAATATTCCAGATGTTTCTAATATTAATGCAACTGCAATAATAGAACGGCTCGATCAGGAATTGTTTGCACTAGACACAACCAATGTAAAAGAAGGATTAGATAAAATCATGCAAGCACATCCTGAATTCATGAACATTTATCTGAATGTTATTCTTCGTGATTTAACCGCCCCTAATCAAACACCGGATGAAATGGTTCGATCATTTATTTCCACTAGTCAAATCCGTGGATTGTACGATACCTGTATGATTGTACATAATGATATTCCTGCTTTGGAAAATGATTTTGAACAAGCGTTTAAATTTTACAAATATTATTTTCCAGATAAAGCCACTCCAAAACTGATTTCTTATATCTCTGAATTTGGTCTTGGTACTTTTGCTTACGGTGACTCATTGATTGCTTTCGGATGGGATTTTTATCTCGGAAATGACTACCCTTACAACTTGACTTATTTCCCCAGATATATCCAAAAAGGAATGACTCGGGATCATATTGTTGCAAAATCAATGGAAGCGTTGATGAATAACGAAGTGGGTGATCCTAAAGGGACCCGATTGATTGATCATATGATTCACAACGGGAAAATACTTTACTTGGTCGATCAACTATTGCCATACACTCCTGATAGTATCAAATTAGTTTATTCACAAAAACAAGTGGATTGGTGCGAGGAAAATGAATTGCAAATGTGGACGCATTTATTGGGCGAAAATTTATTGTATTCCAGTAAAATGAGAGATTTCCAAAAGTTAATAACGCCGAGTCCAAGTTCCGCTCCTCAAATGCCTCCTGAATCTCCTGGTCGTTCTGCGAACTGGATTGGCTGGCAAATTGTTAAAAAGTATATGGAACGGAATCCGGATGAAACTTTGGAAGATTTGATAGCGGAAACAGACGCTCAATATATTTTGGATAAATCGAAGTATAAACCGAGGTAAACTATTAAAATTTATAATGAAAGAGGCTCAACATTTGGCTATGCTAATTTATAATTAAAAATAGGACCTTGTTTCGTGAAAATAGCGTGAAAATGTGCTCGATTTTGCCAATGGTAATATGTATTAAACTGAACTTGTATTAAAAAATGTAGTAAATTTGTAATAGACCAAAGGCATATCGCTGTCTGGTCAACTAAACAAAAAAGTTATGTCATTATTTATATCGCTATTAGGAATCCCTGGCGGACCTGAATTAATCATTATTCTTTTTGTGATTCTTTTGCTTTTCGGTGGAAGAAAAATTCCTGAATTAATGAAAGGACTTGGCAAAGGTATTCGCGAATTCAACAGTGCCAAAGCAACGATTGAAAGTGAGATTAAGGAAGGAATGAAAGAACCTAAAAAACAGGCTAAGACTCCTGACAAACCTGAAGACGAAATTATTTAAGTAAAAAGAGGTTGTTTCAAATTGAAACAACCTCTTTTTTTCTTTATTAAATTCTTTCGCTTAAAATTTTTTGTGGTTATAATTAACCTACTCCACTTTCACCACTTCTTCCTTAGCAATCACTTCTCCATTTTCATTTTTCACGACCAAAAAATAAGTAGCCGAAGCAAGATTGGATAAATCTAATGTTACTTGCGCTCTATTCATCTCTTTTTCCAACACTTTCCTTCCGAGCAGGTCATACAACATGACTTGTTTGTCAGCTTGTGCATATTGTGTTGAAGATAATTCTACGATCAATTCATTAAATGTTGGATTGGGATAGACCGTGAGTTTTGTTGCTTCGAGTGGGATGGTGGTGGTGTTTACGATGTCGCCGTCTTCGTTTACTTTTAGGACGTAGAGTTGGAGGATGTCGGGGTTGTTGATGAAGTCGTGTCTAGTTCCTATCATTAGGCAGCCGCCATCTTGAGTGGCGTGGAGATATGACATTAGATAATGTCCATCACCTCCATAATAATAAACCCATTGCTCATTTAGGCTCTTGTCGAATTTCCCAAGAATGAATTGTGAATTTACTCCTGAAAGATTTCCAAACAAAGAATTTGATGTTCCACCAGCATAAATAAAATCGTTAAAAACATCGACACTCTTCGTGCCTGCTGGATTGTCTCTTATATCTGGTTGCCCAATGGTTACTAAACTAACTTCATTTAAATCATAATCCATGATGGCAATTCCTAAGTCTTTAATGTTTTCTTGAGATCTCCAATATCTTCCAGTATTTAAGAAGGTGCTATCCGATAATGGATGATAATCACCAGGAAGCCATGGAGCAAAAGAATATGGAACACTATTCATATGATTAAAGTTTGCGTCAAAAACTTCAGCTTGACTCCATCCGTGCACATAATACAAATTTGGATTTAAAGGCGAAACAATCAAATCTAAAGTCCAATTATTAAAATCAGGATCTATATCCATAATCTGCACATTATAAAAGTCCATGAATTTAAACGCAATTGTTTTAGGGTTAAACTCTAAAGAACTCGTTCCTAGACAAATTAATGTATCTGCGTATTGGTTGTTGCATTGATGAAACCAATCAACTTTAAAATTATCTATAAAAATTCTTCTTTCTTGAAGCATTGTTAGTTCAAGATCGTGTTCAACGATCCAAACAAATGCACTATCTGGAGCAAAATCGGTAATTGTTCCTATCGAAGTATATTTTTCATCTTTTTCAAAAATGTGCCAAATAAAACTTTCATAGCCAGGATAGTTTAATTCCGTTGATTCTAATAAATTGCCATCACTGTCTAATTTCACCAAACCTGTATTGGTATCCATGGTGGTTGCAATTACAAAATCTCCATTGCTATCCTCAAATGAGAAGGTTGGCATTTGTTGCCTGTCAGGTAGGTGCCTTTGGAATTCGAAAGACGTAGATTGTGCTTTAATAGGTACAAAAATGGCAAGAAAAATTAAGGTAGCTAAAATTCTCATAAGTGGATATTTTAAAGTGGGTTCATAGAAAAATTTCTATGAACCCATAAAATTATAGTATTAATTGTGTCAACAACTTGTTACACATGGGCAATCAGGAACATTAGGTGGACATGGTATACATTCATCACATGTAAGCCAAGTTCCATATCTTAGCTCTCCGATATGGAACGTCTTCCCAATAAAAACAGAAAAATCCATGGTAATTGACGCAAACTCTTTATTTTCTGGTCTGTGTAAATCAATACAGCTAGCTATGTTACAATAATACCAATCCAATAATTCAGGACTTAAACAATCACACTGATTAGTATTGCTATCTTTTGTCCACATCAAATGAGATCTGCAGGGGTCTATTCCATCCCAATTAGGATTTTCTAGAGTTGAACCATCATCCCCTTCATATACTGGTTCAATATTAAGCTCCCATTCAATATCAACAAAAACTCCAAAATTAAATGGCAATTCATATCTAGTGTTCAATTCACGTTCCAATTGATCATAAGCAGATTCACCTATTCCTTCTTCTGGTTCACAACATTGACCTGGCTCATTTTGTACCTGCAAAGGATGCCACCAATCCGTTACAGGATCAAATATCTGTTCTGGATTAGGACCACATACGGAACCTGAATACTGTTCTTGTACAGGTTTTGTAATTGCAATTAAATTAATTAACTTGTAATCCACAGAATTTGAATTGATACTTACTTCTTTCAAATCAATTAAAATTGGCATTTTATTATCTACTGTAATTGCATTATAATCAGATTCCAATTTAACTCTTGACGTTTCAAAAGCCAACAACAAATCTTCATTTGATATTGCTCCATTCTCCGCAGCAATCGAAAATAAATGCTCACTTTTATGAATTTTTTTTATTCCTACAGCTGCATTTGCATATGATACATTCAATAA
>CALFWW010000066.1 GCA_937928575.1 uncultured Saprospiraceae bacterium
TTGGGATCTGTACGCCATGCAGCTTGCTTTTGATTACTTTGTTCCAGACGAGTTGAAAGCCAACCTTGAGGATACTCAACAACGACCTTACGAATCTTTCCAATCGCCTTGTTTTTGATCATCATTTTAGCTTGCTTCACCATTGGATAACCAGTATAATTATGGGTTAATGCGAAAAGTAGTCCTGTTTTTTTGACCAGCTTTTGAAGGGTTCTGGCTTCTTTCATATTGAAGCAAAGTGGTTTATCACAGACGACATGAAATCCATTTTCCAAAGCCATTTTTGCTGGACCAAAATGAACATGATTTGGGGTAACAATTGAAATAAAATCCATCCGTTCACCGAGCGGCAATTTCTTTTCGGCAAGAATCATTTCTTGAAAGGAACTGTAAACACGATTGACTGGAATCATTAAATCTTTTCCAGACAATTTAGATTTCTTAGGATTGGAACTGAAAGCACCACAAACCAAATTGATTTCTCCATCCAGTGCTGCCGCCATCCGGTGAACGGCTCCAATAAAGGCACCACGTCCACCACCAACCATACCCATGTTGATCTTTCTTTTTTTCATTGGCTTCGTTTGATGTTTATTTAAAATAACGAAAAACGTTATCACAATAAAGATAAATGAAGGAATGAGAAAACGAAGAAAATAAAGGAAGTATTTATACCGCGCGCTTAGCTCTCTCCCATTTTACGGACTGACTCTTATTCATAAATCGGAAGAAGCCGCGGTAAACTGCATAATTCATGACACAGAAATAATAGGGAACAAAAAAGATTTTGGATTTCACTTCGCGCTCTTGGAGGATGTAACCAATCAATCCCATCCCGTAAAAGAGAAATTGACATATCAGCAATCCTACATATAATGGATTGCCGGACATTGCTAACAAAACATTGAGCACAAAAATTATTGGTAATGCTAATGGTGCTAGTGTCCATCTTAAAACTCGATGAGAAATGTATTGGAACGAAAGTATTCCATGTTTGAATGGATTTAATAAAAACCCAAGACGACTTACAGCTTGATGTCCACCTGCCGCAATCCTGATTTTTCTTTTTAATTCTTCTCCTACTGAAGCTGAACTGCTTTCAACTGCATAAGCCATTGGCTCGTACACAATTTTATAACCTTTGGAAGCTATGGTCAGTGTCATGAAAAAATCTTCAATCACTGTATCTTGAGGAACTGCTTCAAAAAGTTCGGTACGGATAGAAAATAACTCACCCGCAGCACCTACAACAGAATGAAGTTCAGAATCCCATTGTTTTAATTTCGATTCATATTTCCAGTAGACACCTTCACCAGCAGATTTTGCAGCATCCTTCTCATCCATGGTAATTCGTTTTTCACCTGCGACCCCTCCAACTTTTGGATCTATATAATGTCTAACTATATTTCGAATCGCATTTCGGTTGACATGCGTATTGGCATCCGTGTAAATGACAATTGGTGTTTTGACATATGGCATTACACGTTCAACTGCAGCAATTTTTCCCATTCTTTCTGGTCTGTGGTACAATTCAAGATTGACACCATCTGGCAATGGATATTGATCAATAACATTGGGCGTATTATCGTCCGAACCATCTGTGACAAAAAATAACGTGAGTTTATCTTTGGGATAATCGAAATTTAGACAATTTTCGATCTTTTCTTCCATATAATCTTCTTCATTATATGCAGCAACCATAAATGTGACTTCTGGTAGTTCGGAATCGTCTGTATAAGCAGGAATAGGTTTTTTCTTCTTCATTTTTACAAGAAAAAACAGAAGAATTCCGTATCCAACGTATGTATAGATCACCAAGAGAATGAGGGACCAAAAAATAGTTGCTGTGATAAAGGTTAAAATCATACTTTGAAGAATAACAATTCAATGGAATTGGGGAGGAGCTGCAAACATAATGTAATTAATAATATATCACTCCTTCCATAGCCTAAAATTGTTCAAAAACCAAGCCTAATCAGTGGATAACATATATTAGGTTTTATTAAATTATTGAAAATCAGTTATTTAAACACGTATATCTAAATAATTGATTCATCTATATTTTTGTATTTCGTCCCATAAAGAATTATTTTAACGGTGAAGGATTCAAATTCACAACGTAGATTGACTGTTGTTAGCTAATAATTTGCGATATTTGAGTTAAATTCATAAGATGTATTCATTTCGATGCATCATCAAAAAATTCTGCACACCCCTAGTTATCTCATAATAGCTTGATAATTTTATCAATCTAGCATGATTCTTGTTGTTTGTAGAGTAGTCTGATTTTGAAGAATATATCCCATTGTGTCTTTAAAATGTCCCTCCCGAAGACGTAATTATTCCAACAACCGTTTTGCCCTAATTTCAAAAACCGAATTCCACTAATGGAATATCGATATTGATTTTTATAATTTGATATAAAACACGCATTATGAAAACAGATAAGAACATTCTTATCATAGACGACCATGATAGCATACGATTTATTCTAGGAAATATTCTGGGCAAATCATACAATGTTACCACGAAAGAAGATGGTTTGTTGGGGCTTAAATATTTAAGTGCTGGAAATATTCCTGATTTGATTCTTTTGGATATGTCTATGCCTCGTTTAAATGGATTAGAGTTTTTATCTGTTTTAAGAAGTAGTGGATTTTTTCGCGAAATTCCTGTACTAATTGTTTCTGGAAAGGACAATGAAAAATATGTGGAACAGTGTACAAAGCTTGGAGCTAGTGGTTACATCACAAAACCATTCAACCCAATTACCCTAAAAGAACAGATAGAAAGTATTTTTCAAACTAGTCCCCTACATAAAACTACTTAGCACTGATGGATATAATTAAAGCGCCTGTAAAACTCGATCATTTTAGGAATAAAGAAGAACTCCTTTTTATAGGATTCAATGAGATCTTCTTTAATGGAATGGTACAGTACAATGGAGAATTCAGCAGTTTCACTTCCAAGAAATTTGATTCTTCTTTTAAGGCATATCATTATTTAGAAAATAAGATTAAAGATCAGTTGACAATCGATTATCCAAAAGCAATTTTGGTGGATCTCGACTATTTAGTTAAGGACGACTATCGATTGTTGCATAATATTCGTAAGCATGCGGATATGAAATATATTCCATTTATTGTTATCTCCAATTCGAAGAAACATAAATTGGATACAGTAGAAGCCATCAATATGGGTATTGATGATTTGTACTATTCTCCGATCAACTGGCTGGATATCAAGAAAAGAATTCAATTTCTAGCGAAGTACAAACCAGAGATGATTGAATTGATTGAAAGCCCTGCTGAGGAGCTAGAGTTTAAAATGCCTCTTGGAAAACGTATTTTTGATATTGTATTTGCAAGCGGTGTCCTTCTAGCGATCAGTCCTATTTTAATTGCAGTGGCGATAGCCATTAAATTATCATCCAAAGGAGACATCTTTTACTATTCCAAAAGAGCTGGAAATGGATACAAAGTTTTTGACTTTATTAAATTCCGTTCTATGTGTCAAGATGCAGATTCCAAATTAAAACACCTTGCACACTTAAATCAATATAGTGCCGACAATAAAGATTCAAAGGCTCCTACTTTCATGAAGTTGGCCAATGATCCTCGTGTTACTGGTATCGGTAAGATTATCAGAAAAACGAGTATTGATGAATTACCACAATTAATCAATGTATTGAAAGGTGATATGTCTATCGTAGGAAACAGACCGCTTCCGCTTTACGAAGCAGAAAAGTTGACTGTTGATGGTTGGTCTACTAGATTTAGAGCACCTGCTGGATTAACAGGATTATGGCAAATCTCAAAGCGGGGAAAGGCTGATATGTCCGTCGAAGAAAGAATTCAGATGGACATTGATTATGCAAAGGATTATTCTATTTGGATGGACCTAAAAATCATCTTAAAGACTTTGCCAGCGATGATTCAGGAAGAGGCGGTATAAAATTTGTAATTTTAAAGGGGTAAAACTATCCTTTGAAATCGAAAATTATATGCCTGATCAATATCCATTAGTATCGCTCATTACTGTTAATTATAACCAGATTGGAGTCACTTGCGAATTATTTGATTCGTTGAGAACAATAGACTACCCCAATCTTGAAATAATCCTGGTAGATAATGGCTCCAAAGTAGATGAGACACCTGTCATCGCTACTAAATATCCCGAAGTCAAAATTATTATCAGCGAAGAAAACTTAGGTTTTGCCGGTGGCAACAACTTAGCCGTTGAAGAAGCAAAAGGGGAATACCTCTTTTTCATTAACAACGATACCGAAATTCCTAATGGAACCATTCCTAAATTATTAGCAGCTTTTGACAAAATTCCTAATCTTGGGATGATCAGTCCAAAACTACTTTATTGGCCCAAACAAAAAGGAGTCAATGAAATCATCCAATATGTCGGAGCAACTCCTGTCAGCAATGTAACTGCAAGAAATAAAATTCTTGGAGAAATGGAACCTGATAACAATCAATACACAGAATTGAAAGAGACCGCTTATGCACACGGTGCGGCGATGATGGTACCAAGAAAAGTGATTAATGAAGTCGGAATGATGTTCGAAGATTTCTTTTTGTATTATGAAGAATTAGATTGGTGCGAACAAATAAAGAGAGCAGGTTATAAAATTTATATTGAACCAAATGTACACGTATACCACAAAGAGTCCATCTCTGTTGGAAAAATGAGTACTTTGAAAACCTACTACCTGAATCGCAATCGAATTTATTTTATGAAAAGAAATCGCAGTACGATTAGTCTTTTCTTTTTTACATTATTTCTAATTTTTGTCACCGTCCCTAAAAATGTGTTGATGTTTATCCTGAAAGGAGATTGGGATCACGCAAAAGTATTTCTTAAAGCAGTCTGGTGGAATGTAGGCTCACCGAAAACAACAAAAAAAAGTAAACTCGTCACCGCCTGAATGTTCTGACGAACAATCTCAAGTGACATAACAATTTTAAAATGGCAATCCTAAAAATAGTTTACCTGGTTATCAGTATAATCATTTTCTTCTTTCTTGTATTCCCTTTCTTGAAAGTGATGTTGTCATTATTGACTAGAGATAAAGTCGATAGAAGTGTGGTAGATAAATCTGATTTCAAAAAGTATGATTTCGGAAACATCATTACCGCCTATAAAAATGCGGATATCGCTAAACCATTGATTCAATCTTTGTTGAAACAAACACACGAAAATCATATCATCTACTTAGTGGCTGACAATTGCAATATTGATGGATGGGATGTTTTTGATGATCGTTTAGTAGTATTGAATCCTCAGCCTCCAATGAATCTAAAAGTAAAATCTATTATTCATGCTGTTGAAAATTTCAAAAGAGATCATGAATATATAGCGATATATGATGCCGATAACTTAGCACATCCAAATTTTCTGGAAGAAATCAATATTTATGCTAACAACGGATTTACATCTATACAAGGACAACGAACTGCAAAGAATTTGGATTCCATGTATGCATGTACAGATGCTTTGGGAGAATTTTACAAAAATTATGTCGAAAGATATGTCCCTTACTTAATTGGTTCTTCCGCAGTAATCTCTGGGTCAGGAATGGCTGTAGAATCTGAATTGTACAAATCCTATTTATACGGCAAGGAAATTACTGCTGGTAAAGAGCTTTGGAAAAAGATGTTGCAAGAAGATAAGATCCTACAGAATCACTTGCTTTTTAGAAATGAAAAAATCAGTTACGCTTGGGATGCAATTGTATATGACGAGAAGGTAGACAGCGGAGAACAAGTAGAAACACAAAGAAGTCGGTGGTTATATTCTTACTTTCAGAATCTTCCAAACTCGAGCGGATTGGTCGCAAAAGGATTGTTTACATTTAGTTGGAATCGATTATTATTTGGATTGGTGACAATCGCACCACCGATGTTTATCATGATATTTCTAGCCGGTATTTTATTTCTCGCTGGAATCTATTTTTCACCATTGATGAGTGGAATGCTATTTTTAGGTGGCTGTATTTTTGTAGGAAATATTTTCCTTTCCCTTTATTTGAGTAAGGTGCCAAAACCAATATGGAAAGCGGTCGCCAATACACCGAACTTTATATTCAATCAAATTACGGGACTTTTCAAAATGGGTAATCCTAATAAAAACTTCAAAGCTTCAGAACACAAACACAGTGTTTCCATTGACGAAATTTTGAATAAGGATTAGCTAATATCCAAATCCTTTTCAAAAATATCCAACACATGTTTAGGGTACACACAGATTACAAAAACTATTAACACTCAGTATAAGTTGAAAACTTGCTATTTTATTACTAACTTTGAACTTCAAAGTACTTTTAATAAAATAGTGTTCGCATGAATAGTTTACATGATATATCCCACAAATCGAAGTGAAGAAAATATTGACCATATCCTTACTACTTAATATTGCAGGTGTCGCTGCAGGCTTGTTTGCTGTCAGTAAACTTGGTGGTTTCTCCTATATCAAGTATAAATTGACCAATCGAGGAGTCGGTGCTGTATACGAACATCGCAAAGATTACTTTGAGCGCTTACCCAATGGAAATGAGGAGATTATCTTTTTAGGAGACAGCATCACAGAAGGTGGAGAATGGAGTGAACTTTTCGCTAATCTGAACGTAAAAAACAGAGGTATTAACGGCGACGGAATCCAAGGGGTCATGAATAGGATTGAAGAAGTGGTTTCCTCAAAGCCAAAGAAAATATTTTTGATGATTGGTTTGAATAGTTTAATTGATCATCGACCGCCAAAAATTGGTGCGATGCATCGAGAATTGGTACAAACAATTTTGAAAAAAAGTCCAGCAACCACGCTGTATTTGCAAAGTATTTTGCCGATCAACGAGTTGAAAAGAAAGACAATGGTTGAGAATAAAGATGTTATTGCCATCAACAATAGCATTCAAAAAACAGCCACTGAATTTGGGCTAGAATATATAGATTTGCACTCCATTTTTAAAGATCAAAATGGTCGTCTAAAAGGTGATTTCACTTCCGACGGCATCCATCTAAATGGAGCAGCTTATATGCATTGGAAAAATGCAATCATCGATAAAGTGAATTGAGTAAATGATATTTAATAGTATCGCATTTCTGGTCTTCATTGGAATTTTTCTTCCAATTTATTTCAACCTAAAGGAAAGAGGTCAGATATGGCTGTGTCTTGTTGGAAGTTACTTCTTTTACGGCTGGTGGGATTGGCGCTTTTTGAGCTTAATCATGTTTTCTACTTGTATCGACTATTTTGTGGGTCTTAAAATGGAAAACGAAAATGAGCAAGCAAGTCGAAAACGGCTACTCATCATTAGTATGGTTGTCAATCTCGGTTTCCTCGCATTTTTCAAATATTTCAATTTCTTTATCGGCTCTTTTGATGCCGCCATGAAAAGTGTGGGTGTCGACGTCGGCTACAACACTTTGAATATAGTCTTACCAGTTGGAATTTCGTTTTATACATTCCAATCGATGTCTTACACCATAGATGTGTATTTTAAGAAGATAAAAGTTGAAAAAGACTTTGTGAAATTTGCCACATTCATTTCCTTTTTCCCGCAATTAGTGGCAGGTCCGATTGTACGTGCGATTGATTTTTTACCACAATTTAGTGCTGGTGCCCGCAAATTTAATTGGGATCGAATCACTAGTGGATTGGGACAAATGCTATGGGGATTTTTCAAGAAAGTAGCAGTCGCAGATTCGTTGGCTCCTTTTGTAGATCAATGCTTTGCCGCACCCGATGGATTTTCATCACTACATTTAATTATCGGAATTGTCTTTTATTCCTTCCAGATTTATTGTGATTTCTCAGGATACTCTGATATTGCAATTGGATTGGCCAGAATTTTAGGATTTGATTTTCCAGATAATTTCAAGACACCATATTTCTCCAGAAACTTTAGTGAATTTTGGACCCGTTGGCACATTAGTTTGTCAAGCTGGTTGAGAGATTACTTATACATTCCTTTAGGTGGAAATCGTGGTGGTGGATTTGGATCTTACTTCTTTACTGCAATCGCACTGATCATTCCTGTTTTTCTCTCAGGATGGTATTGGCTAATCTTAGTGTATGGAGTCGTTTTCTTTTTCATATTCCGATTTGCCAAAAAAGATATTCGAAATAAAGTAGAAGTCTTCACCTATATGAACCTCGTAATTACCATGTTTTTAGGAGGACTATGGCATGGCGCGAGTTGGGCATTTGCGGTATGGGGATATTTACACGGAACTTACTTGATTGTCCAAAGATTGATCGGACCCTATTATAAAAAGTTGGTTCAGACTTTAAGAATCCCTCGACCGATTGTTGTCGCTGGAGATATTGCCATGGTTTATTTCTTTACTTGTTTGGCTTGGGTATATTTCCGTGCACCGGATTTCGACATCGCCAATCAATTTATAATGGGTATTGCCTCTTTCGAAGGGATGAGTTTCGGAAGTATCATCAATAAATTCATGGTAGCAAAAGGAGTAATTTTAATCGCGACTTTATTATTTGTAGAAATTGCTGATTTCAAATTCGATTTCAGTAGCTTAATAAAAACGAATCCTGTTTTCAGAGTTATTTCATTCGCAGCAATCCTTTGGGTTATTGCATTCTTTGGTAGCTTTGGGGCAAATTCATTTATATATTTCCAATTTTAGAAAACTAGATACAATTGAAAAAGGCCATTTGGATATTTGCATTGATTGCTCTTTTCTTCTTAGGAGATCGGGTTGGAGGGTTTATTCTCAAGTCGTTGACGGAGAAAAGTCAATTCCGATATTCAAGATTGTACGAGCAGCAGATTGATGCAGATATATTGTTAGTTGGAAACTCACGTGGCTTGATGTTTTTTCAACCGCATATTGAAGAAAAAACTTCTAGGTCTACTTTCAATTTAAGTTATAATGGGATGCCAATAGATTTAGCAGAAGCATTGGTTGGTGATTATTTGGAAAAAAATAAAGCCCCTGAGCTAATGCTATTGGATGTAACAATGTGCGACCGTATCAACAATCAACTGACCACGGAGTTCAATACGTACACCCCCTACTCTTCCCGACTACGCAATTTAATCAGAGATACTTCTATCACCATTTCAAATGCAACCATCCTATCCCATTTGTACCGATACAATAGTGAAGTTTTCCAACGGTCATTGACCTATCTCAACAAAAGCGATGAAGACTGGTTATTGGATAGAAGGATTTTGCAAAACATCGCGGATGATGCAGTCAATTATCCTGAATATAACATTGACATTCCGGACATGGCCATGCCCGCCTTAAACCGAATTATTCAAACTGCAAAATCAAAAGGTGTCAAAGTAAAACTGGTCATCAACCCCTATTTCCCAGATTTTGCAGATCGAATCATGAATTTAGAAGCATTCAAATCAACCGTTGAAAAAGCAACAGGCGAGCAAGTTCACAATTACGCAAAGTCAGTAACGGACATCGATGGCTTTGGTGACTACCAGCATCTCAACAAATCCGGTGCGAGACTTTATATTGATGAGTTAATAAAAGATGGTATTTTTGGAAGTCTTGAAGCTCAGGAAACGATGCATTTAAAATAACATATCCCTCTAATTATCAGCATCTTTCCGGAAATTATCGTAATTTTATTAGGTATTTGTTACACGGAAATATTCCCCTCCAAACTACTTTTTTTACCAAACAATTTAATTAAACGAAATATCATGCGTAACGCACTATTATTTTTAGCAATCGTATTTCTTGGATTTTCTTCTTGCAAAAAAGATAGCAATGGAACTACGGATACCTCTCGAGGTTGGGAAGACACCGATGTCGCAATGAATAATCGCATTCTAAATGCCCATGCTGGAAATCAAGAATTACTACTCATTTCCAATACGGAGTTTTTCAGAGTTGGAAAATCTTACAATATTCTTGAAAAAAGAGCAGTCAATGATTTAATTTATGGAAGACCAGTTCTTTCTGATTTTGTCTATGCGTACATTAAAAAAGATGGTAATTTCAAAGATGTGATTTCAT
>CALFWW010000067.1 GCA_937928575.1 uncultured Saprospiraceae bacterium
TATCTGCGTTGAAAAGCCCTGTCTGCTTGGCGCAGTCAGGCAGGCTCACCGTAACTAAGGCTATGTCTACGTTTTCTGCCTTGATCTCGAAAAATTTTCCTTCCAAATATATCCGCACTTTTAGACTACAATTTGTATTAAAGGCTTTTTACGGTATTTGGAAATTATCTCTAATTCCCTTATCTTCACAAACGAACGTTCATTCGTATAGCTCATTATGCCAAAATTTAAACAACTTAAGATTGCTGATATCCGAAAAGAAACGGAAGAAACTGTTTCAATCGCATTCGAAGTCCCTGCCGATTTGAAAGAAGAATATCAGTTTATTGCAGGTCAATATCTTACATTAAAAGCGATGATTAATGGGGAAGATGTAAGAAGATCCTATTCGATTTGTTCTGCACCACATGAAAATGAATTAAGGGTTGCGATTAAAAAAGTACAAGATGGACGATTTTCGACTTTTGCAAACGAAGTCCTCACAGAAAATGATACACTAGAGGTCATGCCACCCATGGGTAAGTTTCAAGCTATTCCAAATCCATCCAATAAAAGGAATTATTTAGGTTTTGTCGGCGGTAGTGGAATAACTCCGGTAATCTCCATAATTAAAACGGTGTTGACCAACGAGCCACAAAGTACCTTCACTTTATTTTATGGAAATAGAACTGTCAATTCTATTATTTTCAAAGAAGAAATTGAAGGTTTGAAAAATACTTACCTCAATCGATTTGTGTTACATCATTTATTGAGTAATGAAAAATTGGAAGCGCCATTATTTAATGGTCGGATGGATCAAGAGAAATGTAGACTACTTTACAAATTAATTGTCGACCCTAAGAAAATGGATGACATATATATATGTGGTCCCAAACCAATGATGGATGAAATCATTGCTAGTCTGGAAGAGGAAAAGGTAGATATGAAGAAAGTTCATTTTGAATTATTTACCTCACCGCTTGGAAATTTAGCTAAAGAAAAAAAGCCAACCATTAGTCCTTTTGATGCCAAAAAGGAAAGTATGATTACAATAAAATTGGATGGTGATGAATTTGATTTTCGTTTAAAATATGGTGGTAATAATATTTTGGATGCAGCAATGAATACAGGTGCAGATTTACCATTTGCTTGTAAAGGTGGTGTCTGTGCAACCTGCAAAGCAAAAGTTATTGAAGGAGAAGTAGCGATGGATGTAAATTATGGTTTAGACCCTGAAGAAGTGGAAGCAGGCTATATCTTAACTTGTCAAGCACACCCACGTACGGCAAAAATTGTCGTAGATTTTGATGTGTAAACTTACTGTTGTTGTACTGTTTCGTAGTTTATTAGGAGCGGACTTGAATTCTTATTTTTGAAAATATATTGTTGAAAAATGGAAGTTAAAACCAGTAAAGAAAGAATTTTCGAAGAAGCAGCCATCCTTTTTAGGGAAAAGGGATATCGAGCAGCTTCCATGAGAGACTTGAGTGACCGGGTTGGTTTGAAGCCATCTAGTTTTTACAATCACATCAAATCTAAAGAAGAAATTTTGCAAAAAATCTGTCTCGAAAATGCAAAGAAGTTTGTAGACGGAATGAAAGCAATCAAAAAAGAATCGGATGACCCGTTAAAACAATTGCAGGCAGTCATCAGATTACATGTCGATATTGCAATCAAAGATCGTAGTTCAGTTACCGTATTCAATGATGAATGGAAACATTTAAGCGAACCATTTTTGTCCGATTTCTTAAAAATGAGAAAACGTTACGAGAAAGAATTTAGCAAAATAATTGAAGCAGGTGTCAAAAAGAAGATATTTAGAAAACTAAATCCATCTATTGCGCTATTTACAATTTTGACTTCTTTGCGATGGATTCACTATTGGTATAAACCAAAACGCAAAATTGACGTTAAAACATTAGAGAATGATGTCATCAACCTATTGGTGCATGGTATTTCCAAAGTATAAATTTTAGTAATTATGAAAGAAGCAGATTTAGAACAAAAATTTCAAGATAAAATCGATGCTGAAATCCGTATTGAACCACGAGATTGGATGCCTGAGAAATATCGAAAAACTTTGATTCGTCAAATTTCTCAACATGCCCATTCTGAAATCGTAGGGATGCTTCCAGAAGGTAATTGGATAAGCAGAGCACCTAGCCTAAAGCGTAAAGTAGGACTCATTGCTAAAGTGCAAGATGAAGCAGGACATGGATTGTATCTATATAGTGCTGCCGAAACTTTAGGAATCGACAGAGACACTATGTTCCAACAGTTAAATTCCGGAAAAGCAAAGTACTCAAGTATTTTCAATTATCCAACCATTACATGGGCTGATATCGGTGCCATCGGTTGGTTGGTAGATGGTGCTGCCATTATGAATCAAGTACCCTTATGTAGGTGTTCTTATGGTCCTTATGCACGTGCAATGGTTCGCGTATGCAAGGAAGAAAGTTTTCACCAAAGACAAGGGTTTGAAATTTTAATGACTTTAATGAATGGGTCACAAGAACAAAAAGATATGGCTCAAAATGCGATCGACCGATGGTGGTGGCCTTCGATGATGATGTTTGGACCAACAGATGATGACTCACCTAACACGGTGCAGTCGATGAAGTGGAAAATCAAGCGATATACCAATGATGAATTGCGACAGAAGTTTGTAGATGTTTGTGTGGATCAAGCAAAAGTGTTGGGAATTACATTACCAGATCCAGATCTAAAATGGAATGAAGAGAGAGGACACTATGATTTCGGTAAGATCAATTGGGATGAATTTTGGAATGTCGTAAAAGGAAATGGTCCTTGCAACAAACAAAGATTAAAAACTAGAAACGAAGCCTACGATAACGGGAAATGGGTACGAGAAGCAGCAATGGCATATTCAGAGAAAAGAGCAGCAAGAAAAGCAGCCGGAAAAGTCGCATAACCTTAAAGTCCCGAAGGGACGATATAACGAAAACAAATGGTGTAACCGTTTGAAAAAAAAATAAAACTATGTCCAACACTTGGCCACTTTGGGAAGTCTTCATACGAAGCAAACAAGGAATTCACCACAAACATGTCGGAAGTCTTCACGCACCAGACGAAGAGGTAGCGATTGAAAATGCACGTGATGTATACACTCGTCGTCAAGAAGGTGTCTCTATTTGGGTAGTTGAGTCCAAAAACATAACCGCTTCCAATCCAGAAGACAGCGATGCATTTTATGAGCCAGCCAAAGATAAAATCTATCGTCATCCGACCTTTTATGATTTGCCTGACGAATTAAAACACATTTAATCATGAAAGAAAATCTATTGTTAGATTATTTGTTGCAATTAGGAGACAATGCATTGGTGCTTGGCCAAAGACTGGCAGAGTGGTGTGGACACGGACCTATTTTGGAACAAGACATGGCGATCACTAATATCTCTTTGGATCTATTTGGACAAACCAGGAATTTGTTCCAATATGCAGCAAAAGTAGAAGGAAAAGGACGAACAGAAGATAATCTAGCTTTTCTACGAGATGCGATTCAGTTCAAAAATGTATTATTAGTAGAGTTGCCTAATGGTGATTTTGGAAGAACAATCGTGAAGCAATTTTTATACGATGCCTATAATTTTTTGAATTACACGGCTCTACTGAATAGTACTGATAAACAACTAGCTGCAATTGCGGAAAAATCGCTGAAAGAGGTTACTTACCATCTAAGATTTAGCTCAGAATGGATGATCCGATTAGGAGATGGAACAGCAGAAAGTCACCAACGTATGCAAACAGCTTTGGATGACTTGTGGATGTATACCGGTGAATTATTCGAAATGTCTGAAGTCGAAAAGGAATTAGTAAAGACAGGAGTGGCTGTTGATCTTGAAAAATTGAAATCAGATTGGTCAAAAAAAGTACGAGAAATATGCGATGAAGCCACATTGAAAGTCCCAGAAAATGGATGGATGCAGAAAGGAGGAAAGACTGGAGTGCACACTGAAAATCTCGGTTTCCTTTTAGCAGATATGCAATACCTCCAAAGAGCCTACCCAGGCCAACAATGGTAAAACCTAAAACCGCAAAGAGGTGATATAATTTGTAGCGATGTGAGTATCGTATCGCATGCCACAAGAAGAGTAAAAAAATGACAAACACAGATCATATCTACAACATTCTACAAGAAGTTCCAGACCCAGAGATTCCCGTAATCAATGTGTTGGATTTGGGTATTATCAGGAAAGTAGAATTTGTAAATGAAAAGTTAGAGGTGACTATCACACCAACTTATTCTGGTTGTCCTGCTATGAATGTGATCGAACAAACCATTCGGGAGAAATTAATTTCTGAAGGATATCAAAATGTAGAAATAAAAACCATTCTTAGTCCAGCTTGGACCACCGATTGGTTGACAGAGGAAGGGAAACAAAAATTATTAAAATACGGTATCGCTCCTCCGGTAGGATCCTCTTCCAATAAGTCCACACTTTTCGCAGAAGAAAAAGTAGTAGGTTGCCCTCAATGTAATTCTAATAACACTACACTTGTAAGTGAGTTTGGATCTACACCTTGTAAATCACTCTATAAATGTAAAGACTGTTTAGAACCATTTGACTATTTTAAATGCCACTAATAATCGGATAAGTTAGTTCTAGTCAACTACTTTCTTCTGATGCTACAATTTATTTTTGTTATAGTTAGTTACAGGTAGCACATTGTCTGATACGAATGGGTTGCATATTTGAGATTCTAATATAATTCAACTTGTTTTTCAGGCATATGTTTTCGCTTGTTCAACAAAACTTTTAATTTCATTTAAAGAAATTCCAATCCCATTTTCTACTTGCGTGACAATATCTTTTGTTCTAGGGACCTTCCGAGTATAATTTGCCAAATCCACACCAACCACATCTCCATCCATATTAAAAACAGGACCTCCACTCATACCAGGTAAAGAAGAATGCTGCGTTAAAAAACTTCTGAATTTTTTCCTAAACAACATTCCTGGATTTACATAATCCATTAAAATAGTTGGTTGCCAATATTGTCGCACTGCCGAAACATCAAACAATCCAGTTACGCCATTTACATTCTTTTGAATATTTGGAAATGGATAACCACATAGTCCAATGGATGCACCGATATTAGGCGATTGAGTAGCAAAAGAAAGCGGCGGAAGGATATCCGTATCAACTTTTCCCATCGCCAAGTCTAAACTCGGATCATTATATACAATCGTTATTGGTGCTGGCTGTTTATTTTTAAATTTTATAAAAGGTATGTTTCCAAGATGACCTAATTGATGTCCATGCGGATTTGCTTGAATCACATGATTTGCTGTCAGAAAATTACCCTCCTCATCAATAAAAAATCCAGTACCCAAAACACGCATCGATTGCGGTCCAGAACTAAAGATCGGAAAAATGGAACCTTTTACTTTTTGTATCGCTTTTTCGTACATAGCTATTGTTATTTCTATAATTAGTATAGAAAAGATTGTTCCATCCATTTTTATTGGACACAATGGCTACAAATTCAAAATCGCACTGACATTTCTGGTTGAATAAATTTCAATCGTTTACAATATGGCAGACATCCGTGTTCTTTCACCCTTTCCATCAGCTTTCCGTTGGTCAGTCATATGTTGTACCTTTGTCGCAGCTAAAAGGAAACTTGTATTTTCCATAGAAAAGTTTAATAAAGCACGAGTCAATTACGCTTAAATAAGGAGTGCAAAAACCCAAAATTGCCATTGCCATCCCAATTGACTAAATTTGTAAAAAATAAATAAGCAATATGGAGCCAATATTATATAGCGTACAAGATGCCATTGCAACAATTACCATCAATAGAGCCGACTCATTCAATAGCTTTAATAAGGAGACTGCGCTAATGATGCAAGATCTATTAAAGCAATTTGAAAATGAGCCCAAAGTAAGATGTATCATCATCACAGGAAATGGAAAAGCGTTTTGTGCTGGACAAGATATCAAAGAATTAACCGATCCAGAAACAACCGTCGATCTTTCAGCAATTGTTGCCGATCATTTCAATCCAATCATTGAATTAATTCGAGAAATTGAAAAACCAATCGTCGCAGCCGTAAACGGAGTAGCAGCAGGAGCTGGTGCTAACATTGCACTTGCATGTGATGTGGTGATTGCTCATGAGAGCGCTTCTTTCATTCAGGCGTTTAGTAAAATCGGATTAATTCCAGATAGTGGTGGTACATTCTTCTTGCCAAGATTAATTGGTTTTCAAAAAGCATCCGCATTAATGATGTTAGGTGATAAGGTGATGGCCAAAGAGGCAGAACAAATGGGAATGATTTATAAAGCGGTGTCGGCTGAAGCATACCAAGGAGAGGTGAAAAGAATCGCAACTAAATTAGCCGCACTTCCAACAAAAGGATTGGGTTACACCAAACGTGCTCTTAATAAATCTTTGTTTAATGAGTTGTCTAAACAACTAGCTATCGAAGAACAATTACAAACAACAGCATCCATGACAACCGATTATCAAGAGGGCATTCAAGCATTCATCGAAAAACGTAAACCAGAATTTACAGGCGAATAAATTTTTACAGTCAATCATTATGTTAAAAGTTGCTACTATATTCAACTTTTAGCACAATCCACTTAATAACTCATAACTCGATAACTCAACACGGTAAACATGACAATTGGAGTACTAGGATCTGGATCAATGGGAGCAGGAATAGCACAAGTGGCGGCAACTGCCGGACATGATGTAATTCTTTTCGACAAAAACCCGGATGCATTAAAAAGAGCAAGTGATGGGTTGCTAAAAATATTAAATCGACTAGTAGAAAAAGGACGAATCGATGATCCAACTGCCAAAGCAATTTTTGGAAGAATTTATTTCGTCGACAACACTTCCGCATACAAAGACTGCGGCCTAATCATCGAAGCCATCATCGAGGATATCAATGTCAAAAAAGCAGTTTTCGAACAATTAGAAGACGTAGTGCCGGAAGAATGTATTTTGGCAACCAATACTTCTTCATTAGCAGTCGCAGCGATTGCCTCAGCATGCGATGATCCCTCCAGAGTAATCGGTATTCACTTTTTCAACCCTGCTCCTTTAATGAAGTTGGTAGAAATTATTCCTGCCATTCAAACCAGTAATGAGGTCACAGAAAAGTGTAGAAAGCTCATCGAAAAATGGGGTAAGTTAACCGTCATCGCAAAAGATACTCCAGGATTTATTGTCAACAGAGTAGCACGACCTTTTTATGGCGAAGCATGCAGAATAATGGAAGAAGGATTTGCAGATGCAGCGACCATCGATTGGGCCATGAAAGAAATTGGTGGTTTCAGAATGGGCCCCTTCACTTTAATGGACTACATAGGAAACGACATCAATTATAAAGTAACCCAAACCGTTTTCGAAGCATTTTATTATGACCAAAGATACAAGCCTTCATTCGTTCAAAAACAAGTGGTAGATGCAGGATACTTAGGTAGAAAATCAGGAAGAGGTTTTTATGATTACAGTGAAGGAGCCGTAAACCCTGAGCCCAACAAAGATATGGAATTGGGGAATCACATTGTTTGGAGAATTTTGGTGATGTTGATTAATGAAGCTGCAGATGCATTATACTTGCGAATTGCAACCAGAGATGATATCGATACTGCTATGGAGAAAGGTGTCAATTATCCAAAAGGATTGTTGAAATGGGCAGATGAAAAGGGAATCCAACATTGTGTTGACACGATGGATCGATTATTTGATGAGTACAAAGAATCTAGATATCGTTGTTCTCCATTGTTGAGAAAAATGGCGAAAGAAGGAAGGACTTTTTATCAAACTCAAAAAGAAACAGCTTAGTATGAAGTTATTACTTCAATTGCTTTTTTTAATTGTCACGGTTCAATTATCGGCACAGTCTTTTTCTGCACTTCCCAATCTACCTGAACCAGTAAGTAACAATGCAGTTACACATGGAACCATCAACAATAAAAATCACATTTTTTCTTTTTGTGGAATAGATGCGACTAAAGAACCTTCAGGAATTCATCTAAAATCATTTTTCTACAATGCAGATTCAGAACAGTGGACAACACTCCCACCTATTATAGATCCCAATGGAGGAAAAGTTGCCGCCTCAGCAAGTACGGTAAAAAACAAAATCTATATTATTGGTGGCTATCACGTAGCACCTGATTTCAGTGAAGTATCGTCAAGTAAAGTACATGTTTTTAATCCGGAAACATTAAGTTATGAAAATGATGGCGCGGATATTCCCGTAGCGATTGATGATCAAGTACAAGTGGTTTGGAGAGATAGTTTGATATATGTTATTACAGGTTGGAGCAATTCAACGAATGTCACCAATGTTCAAATTTATAATCCTACAACTGATGTTTGGAGTGTCGGAACTCCTGTGCCCGATGAAGGAAATTTCAAAGTCTTTGGTGCCAATGGAACGATAATCGGAGATACCATTTATTATTTAGGTGGTGCAAAAATTACCAGTGCATTCGCAGCAGCAAGACACTTAACAAAAGGAGTCATTAATCCTGATAATCCATTAGAAATTACTTGGTCAGGAGAAACCAATCTAGATGCCATCGCATATCGCCCTGCTGCGCTTACCTATGAAGACGAGGCATATTGGATTGGTGGATCTGAAAAAACTTACAACTTTGATGGACTTGCTTATAACAATGGAAATCCGGTCGAACCGACAGATAAAATTATCAAGTACAACCCATCATGGCCACTCACTGAAGTGCAAGAAACATTCACTCAAATTCCTCCAATTATGGATTTAAGAGGAATTGCTGAATACACCGAAACAGAATTTGCAGTAGCAGGTGGAATGGTCAGTGGTCCTGAAGTGACCAATCAGGCCTGGTTAATCAATATGGCTCAAATTGTGCCAACCGAAAATATCATTTCTCCATTTTTCAAAGCTTACCCAAATCCTGTTGGCGAATTACTATATATCAATTACAAAGGATTTTTTGAGATTCAAATTTCGAATATTTTGGGTGAAAATTTGATTGCAAAAAGAGCTTTCGAGTCGGATGCAATAAATGTCCGAGACTTTCAAAATGGAATCTATATTTTGTCCATTATCAAAAATGGAGTAATCAGTCATTCAGAAAAAATAATGATCCAACACTAAGATTACGTAACATGGAAAAATCAATCGAAACCAAAATAATCGATGCCATGTACGAAAAGGACGATTTCAGTCAATGGCTTGGAATCGAAAGATTGGAAGAAGGACCGGGTTATTGCAAGCTAAGAATGACCATCCGCAAAGAAATGACAAACGGATTTGATATCGCACACGGTGGGATTACATTCTCTTTTGCAGATAGTGCTTTCGCATTCGCTTCCAATTCGAGAGGAATCCATGCAGTATCCATCGAAACATCCATTTCACATACTAAGCCTCTTAAAGCAGGAGACATCATCACAGCCGAGGCCATAGAAAAAAACCTAACTAGAAAAACTGGAATCTACCATGTCGAAGTAAAAAATCAAGACCACGATATTGTCGCGCTCTTCAAAGGCACCGTTTATCGCACTGGCAAAGAATGGGAAGTGTGAATTTTAAAAGTACTAGGAAAGAAATCCTGAAAGCATTCAGAAATAATTATCTACCATTAATCTATTCTGTTAAATTTGTGTAACCTCTCTAAGAGGTATCACTAAATAACGATCGAGCCCAACGGGCTCAAGCATCCTAACTTGGGGCATCGCCCCACGAATTTAAAATAAATGAAAGACTCATTCATTATAGACGCCATCCGAACCCCAATAGGAAACTTCGGAGGTACCTTATCCAAAGTCCGCTGCGATGATCTCGGAGCAATCCCAATCCGAGAATTACTAAATCGGAATACCCAATTCGACCCCAAAATAATTGACGAAGTCATTATGGGATGTGCCAACCAAGCAGGCGAAGACAATCGCAATGTGGCAAGAATGTCAGCGTTATTGGCAGGAGTCCCATTTGATGTGCCAGGTGAAACAGTCAATAGATTGTGCTCCTCTGGAATGTCATCCGTCATTCATGCACATCGAGCGATCAAAACAGGCGACGGCGATTTATTTATCTCAGGAGGAATGGAGCATATGACAAGAGGACCTTGGGTAATCTCCAAAGTATCCAAACCTTTTGGAAGAGATGCAAAAATGCATGATTCTAGTTTCGGCTGGCGTTTCATCAATCCCAAAATGGAAGAATTGTATGGAACTGAAGGAATGGGAAGTACGGCAGAGAACTTAGCAGAAATGTATTCCATCAATCGGGAAGATCAAGATAAGTTTGCAGCATGGTCTCAACAAAAAGCAGCCGCAGCACAAAATTCAGGTCGATTAGCCAAAGAAATAATAAGTGTCTCTATTCCTCAAAGAAAAAAAGATCCTATTATTTTTGAAAAAGATGAATTCTTAAGACCAACAACAACGGTTGAGATATTAGCAAAATTAAGACCTGCATTTAAGAAAGCAGAAAATGGTGGAACGGTGACTGCTGGAAATGCATCTGGATTAAATGATGGAGCAGCAGCAATGTTGGTCGCATCAAGTGATGCCGTAAAACAACATGGTTTAAAACCAATGGCAAGAATCGTATCATCAGCAATCGCTGGAGTCGAACCACGTATTATGGGGATTGGTCCAGTCAAAGCTTCTAACAAAGCACTTTCAAAAGCTGGATTGGAAATGTCTGACATGGATATTATTGAACTCAATGAAGCATTTGCAGCTCAAGCATTGGCATGTACTCGTCAATGGGACATTGCAGATGATGATCCTCGCATCAATCCTAATGGTGGAGGGATCGCAATCGGTCATCCACTTGGAATGTCCGGAACAAGAATTTTGCAAACGGCAGCGATCGAGTTGCACGAACAAAATAAAAAGTATGCTTTAGTAACCATGTGTGTAGGAGTAGGGCAAGGCTATGCAACGATAATTGAAAAGGTTTAAATATCTGTTAATATCTGCTGCTGAATCAATCTCGATTAAAATATTTTTATTGATAATCAGTTAGTTACGAATTTTTAGAAGCAAATTTTTATTTTTAGCAAACCATCTTTGCATGAAATTATGTTACTTGTATGTATCAAATTTAGTCTAAAAAGTATAATCTTAAATCAAATAGAATTATGAGTAAATTTAATAAATTGACAAAGTCCTCAAATCCGATGATGAAGGACGAAAAATATAGAGACAATGCAGTCACTACTGTATTGGATGGCGAATTGGTCGGAACGCGTGGTGAGGTGATGACGGTTCAAGGAGCAGCAACAAAAACATTGATATTGACCGCGCTTTTGGCAGTAACTTCTGTTTTTGCATACGGTCTAGGAAATGGGATGTTGATGTATGTAGGAATGTTTGGTGGAATCGGCGTAGCAATGTTTGCAGGATTCAAACCACATTTATCTCCGTACTTAGCTCCAATTTATGCAGTATTAGAAGGTTTATTTATAGGAACCTTTTCAGTATTCATGGCATCAAGAGTAGGTATCTTAGGGAGCGGTTTGATATTCCAAGCGATTTCTCTAACAATAGGCGTACTATTCTCCATGTTGTTCATTTATAAAACAGGAATCATAAAAGTAACGGACAAATTCCGTAGCATGATTGGAATGGCAACAGGAGCAATTATGTTGGTGTACTTGTTGAATTTTGTACTTAGCTTTTTTGGAATGAATGTTCCTTACCTACACCAAGGTGGTGCAATGGGTATTGGAATTAGTGCAGTAATTCTTGCGGTTGCTTCCATGAGATTGTTGGTTGATTTTGACAACTTCGATAGAGGTGAAAAAATGCAAGCTGCAAAATACATGGAATGGTATTCAGCAATGGGATTATTAGCGACACTAGTATGGATCTACTACGAGATGGTTTGGTTACTAGTTCAGATTGCTGGTAATGACTAAGCTCATCCAATAAAAAATATTTTAAAGTCCGTTCTTGGTTTCAAGGGCGGACTTTTCTTTTTATTGAAAAGATATCCGGTTAAAAAATACCCAAAGGGGTTTCAGCAATAGTGATGGGCAACGCCGGCATCGCCCCTCACTATTGTATACACTCGTGAAAGCTTTAACGGAGCGCAAGCATTTATTTGCTTTCGGTCCTATAGACCTTTGATAGGATTTGGAATTTAGCATCGGACGTTGCCCATTGCTTTTGCTTTAACTCCTGTGGAGTTTTCATTCAGAATAAAAAAATCGTAAATTCATCTGTATTATTTCTTCTACTAAAATGCAGGACAGTAAGCGAATCTTTGAATTTGAACTGTTCTCAAAAACAAAATCATTAAATCTTGATCTACGAATACAAAGGTTTCAAACCAGTAATACACGAATCCTCCTTCATCCACCCACAAGCCAATGTTACAGGTAATGTAATCATCGGCAAAGATGTATATGTCGGACCATTCGCAGCAATTCGTGGAGACATTGGAGGCGTTGTCATAGAAGACGGTTGCAATGTCCAAGAAAATTGTACCATCCATATGTTTCCTGGTGTAAAAGTATTGTTAAAAAAATCAGCTCATATCGGACACGGAGCAATTATCCACGGTGCTACCATCGGAGAAAATTCCTTGATTGGGATGAATGCAGTCGTCATGGATAATGCCATTATTGGTGATGAATGTATTGTCGGTGCTTTAACCCTTATCAAAGCAGATGCGCATATTCCTCGTCGAAGTTTAATAGTAGGAAATCCAGGAAAAATCATCAAACAAGTAACAGATGATATGATTAAATGGAAAACAAAAGGAACTGAATTATACCAAACTTTTCCTGCAGCATATTACGGCACTTTACGACCTGTTGAACCGCTCCGCGAAATTCCAAAAGATCAACCTGAACAAGATGTACTTTTCAAAACCTGGAATGAGATTAAGGAAAATTAGAAGTTAAAAATGTAAAATTAAAAATATGACCGTCCATACGTCAGACTGTGCGAAAACTAAAATTTTTGGTCAAGGTTCTTTGACGGGACGCCAAAACCAACCTACTTTTTGGGTATTTTCGCACAACCTGACGTTTGCATGCGTAAGCACGTATTTAGGTCATATTATTTTTAATTCCTTCCGTTTACATTTTTAATTTATATACATCCTTTTCCGTATATTAGCACAGCTATTCGGCAAACTTGCTAAGTATATTTCCTTTCAACAGCAATTGCCTATACTATTAGATTACAAACTAGAATTACAAATAATTTTAATGAAAATAAAGAATTATGCCCTCGGCAAATGGGTAGCTGGTAAAGGCAAAGGAGCTCCATTATATAATGCCATCACCGGAGAAGAAATTGGTGAAGCAACAAGTGCAGGATTAGACTTCAATGACATGATGACCTATGCTCGTGAAGTCGGTGGACCCGCACTCCGAAAAATGACCTTTCACGAACGAGGTAGAATGATCAAGAAATTAGCACTCTACTTGTTTGAAAGAAAAGACAAATTCTATCCAATCAGTTACCAAACCGGTGCAACCAAAGCAGATAGTTGGATCGATATAGAAGGTGGAATCGGAAATCTATTCGCCAATGCAAGTCTCCGTAGAAATTTTCCAAATGAAACTTTTTATGTGGATGGCGAACAAGCAAATATTTCAAAAAATGGAACTTTCATTGGACATCATATTATGGTTCCGAAACCAGGAGTCGCCATTCATATCAATGCCTTCAATTTTCCAATTTGGGGAATGCTGGAAAAAATTGCAGTTAACTTGTTAGCAGGAGTACCAGCAATTGTGAAACCTGCAACCTTGACTTGCTATTTGACAGAAGCGATGGTAAGACAAATTACTAAATCCAAAATTTTACCAAAAGGTGCTTTGCAATTAATCAGTGGTTCAGCAAGAGGAATTCTAGATCATGTGGTATCTCAAGATGTGGTGACTTTTACGGGTTCTGCCGACACCGGAAGAATGCTGAAATCACACCCTAGAATTATCAATGAAGCGGTGCCTTTCAATATGGAAGCAGACTCATTGAATTGTGCCATCCTAGGAAAAGATGCAAAACCAGGTACGCCAGAATTCGATTTATTCATCAAAGAAGTGCGTAGAGAAATGACCGCAAAATGCGGGCAAAAATGTACCGCAATCAGAAGAGTAATTGTGCCTAAAAATTTGGTAGAAGCCGTTCAGGAAGAATTGAGCAAACAACTAAAACAAACGGTTATCGGTGACCCTTCCGTTAAAGGAGTAAGAATGGGTGCATTGGCTGGAAAAGTACAAGTCGAAGAAGTGAAAGAAAGAATTCAGCAATTGATGCAAACTTCTGATTTGGTGTATGGAAATTTAAGTCGATTCAAAGTTGTCGGTGCCGATAAAAAGAAGGGTGCATTCATGTCCCCAATTGTATTGTTAAATTCAAAGCCGCATAAAAATTTAGATACCCATAATATCGAAGCATTCGGACCCGTAAGTACCATCATGCCATACAAAGATACGGCAGATGCAATCAAATTGGCGAATCTTGGAAAGGGTTCACTCGTTTGTTCCATAGCAACCAATGACAGAGACATCGCTAAAGAATTTGTAATGGGTGCAGCGAGTTATCATGGTCGTATTCTCATCCTCAACGAAGAAGGATCAAAAGAAAGTACTGGTCATGGATCACCGCTCCCTTTATTGGTGCATGGTGGGCCAGGTCGTGCTGGAGGTGGAGAAGAGATGGGCGGAATGCGTGGTGTGAAACATTATCTACAACGTACCGCAATTCAAGGACATCCATCAATGATTACGGCAGTCACCAATCAATATCAATATGGTGCAGAACAAACTGAAAAACCAGTTCATGTTTTTAGAAAACATTTTGAAGAACTAGAAGTTGGAGAAACGGTCATCACTGCAAAGCACACCGTAACAGAAGCAGATATCGCCAATTTCGCAAATGTCAGTGGAGATAATTTCTATGCACACGTCGATGCAACTTCATTAGAAGGAACCATCTTCGAAGGAAAAGTAGCACACGGGTATTATGTGTTATCAAAAGCTGCTGGTTTGTTTGTCGATCCTAAGAAAGGACCCGTTTTATTGAACTACGGAATCGAAGAATGCCGATTTGTAAAACCAGTTTATCCAGGAACGACTATTGGTGTCAAATTTACAGTAAAGCAAAAGGTGGATCAAGAAAAAAGAGATGAAGATGATATCGCAAAAGGTATCGTGAAATTCCTAGTAGATGTCTACGACGAAACAGGAGAGACAGTCGCAATCGCTACGATTTTGACCATGGTTAAGAAATTAGATCAAAGCAGCTAAGCAAATATTGGCTAAATTAATTGATCACGAAACCCACGAAACCCACGAAAAAGCCCAAAGGGCTCAAGCATATTAACTTGGGGCATCGCCCCAAGATTTAGCTCCAGAGGAGCAAAATAAAAATGTCAGAAGTGCAAGATAAAACAAAATTAGGCTACGTAGAAACCGCAATCTCCAACAATGGAATTGCAACCATCACTTTCTACCATCCAGCCCACAATTCATTACCAGGAAATTTATTAGCAGAATTGGCTAATTCAATCACAACAGCAGGTCAAAATGGAAACATCAAAGTGATTATTCTAAAAAGTGCAGGAGACCGAACCTTTTGTGCAGGTGCTAGTTTCGATGAATTAATGTCAATCGATAATCTGGAGACGGGAAAAAAATTCTTCATGGGATTCGCCAATGTCATCAATGCATGTCGTAAATGCCCAAAATTTATTCTCGGACGGGTACAAGGAAAAGCAGTCGGAGGTGGAGTAGGAGTGGCAGCATCTACGGATTATTGTTTGGCGACAAAATTTGCATCAGTCAAACTAAGCGAGTTGGCAATTGGTATCGGACCTTTCGTCGTCGGACCAGTTTGTGAACGAAAGCTTGGGAAGGCAGGTATGACTCAGTTAGCGATCAATGCCACAGATTGGAAAGATGCAGTTTGGGCGCGAGATAATGGACTTTATGCAGCAGTCTATGAAAATGCGGAAGAAATGGATGAAGCAATCGATATCCTAGCCAACAAATTGGTAAATTCAAATCCGGAAGCAATGCGATTATTGAAAAAAGTATTTTGGGAAGGAACTGAAAACTGGGATACCCTCTTGGAAGAAAGAGCTGCAATGAGTGGAGAATTGGTGTTATCAGATTTTACCAGAAATGCGATTAATAAATTCAAGACAGGAGCCTAAAAGCAAATGGAAGTATTTCTGAAAAAGACGGAGTTGTTAGATTTTGATGAAAAGGAGTTGTCAAAATATGCATTAGCAATTACTGAAGGAATTGACAATCCTAAGGAAAAAGCCATTAAGATTTTTACAGCTGTTCGGGATGGATGGAGATATAACGCTTATCAATCGAGTTTGCTAAGAGAAGATTTTAAAGCGTCTAATATTTTGAAAAGAACAGAAGGACATTGTGTAGAAAAAGCCATTTTATTGACTGCCTGTTTAAGAAAAAATAATATCCCAGCAAGAATTTGTTTTTCAAAAGTGAAGAATCATATTGCGTCTGAAAAATTCGAAGCATTTATGGGGACCAATGTAATGGTGCCTCATGGAGTTGTAGAATTATTGTTGGATGATAAATGGATTCGAGTGGTTCCCGCATTTAATAAAACGCTCTGTGAAAAATTAAATGTTGGCGTGTTGGAATTTGATGGCGAAAATGATGCAGTCTTTCAACCCTATGATAAAGAGGAAAATTTATTTATGGAATACATCGAGGACTATGGTCATTTTGAAGATGTTCCTCACGCATTTTTTATTGAATTACTAAAAGAAAATTACCCCAAATTATTTGAAGAAGGAATAGACTTAGAAAAGTTGGGATTGAAATTGAAGAAAAACTAAAGCTAAATGTTAGACACGAAATCTAAAATATCTAAAGCGATTTTACTCAAAGCCTATGAGCTGATGCATACCGCTAAATGCATGACAGAATTGTACGAGGAAAATATGAAAGTGGTCGGGAAGTATGTACACGCGACGTCACGAGGACATGAAGCAATTCAAATTGCGATGGGGATGCTATTAAAGCCTCAGGATTTTGCGGCTCCTTATTACAGAGACGATAGTATGTTGTTAGGAATTGGGATGGAGCCTTACGATTTGATGTTGCAATTGTTAGCCAAAAAAGAGGATCCATTTTCTGGAGGGCGGACTTATTATTCCCATCCAAGTTTGAAAGATGATGACAAACCGACGATTCCACATCAATCTTCCGCAACGGGTATGCAGGCAATTCCTACTACTGGAGTAGCAATGGGGATTCAATACAAAGAAACACAAGGCCTGGCGGATAAAAAATTGAAGGAAAAACCAGTGGTTGTTTGCTCGCTCGGTGATGCATCTGTGACAGAAGGTGAAGTAGCAGAAGCCTTTCAAATGGCAGGTTTAAAACAATTTCCAATTCTATATTTAGTGCAAGACAATGAATGGGATATCTCAGCAAGTGCAGATGAAATTCGTGCCATGAATGCGTATGAATATGCGCAAGGATTTGGTGGCTTGGAAGCAGTGACAATAGATGGTAGTGATTTTACAACTTGCTATTTGACGTTGGAAAAAGTGGTCAAGAAAATTAGAAAAGAGCGTCGTCCATTTTTAGTGCATGCGACCGTTCCATTGTTGAATCACCATACATCAGGTGTTCGGATGGAGTGGTATCGTGATGATTTAGAAGAAGACAAAAAACAAGACCCACATCCAATCTTGAGAAATCAATTGCTGGATGCAGGAGTTAAAGAGAAAGAAATTCTAACAATAGAAAAACGAGCAAAGAAAAAAGTTGAATCGGATTATCAAAAAGCACTCAAAGCAGAAGATCCTAAACCGGAAGATTTGTTTACGCATGATTTTGCACCAACACCAATTACTGAAGAATTAGGAGAGCGCGAACCCGCTGACAAGGAACCCACCGTGATGGTCGATTGCGCTTTATTTGCAATTAAAGAATTGATGGCCAAATATCCAGAGTGTCTGCTATACGGGCAGGATGTTGGTATTCGATTGGGTGGTGTTTTTAGAGAAGCAGCGACTTTAGCTGAGCAATTTGGTACAGACCGTGTGTTTAATACCCCAATTCAAGAAGCATTTATCATTGGAAGTACGGTGGGTATGTCTGCAGTTGGATTGAAGCCAATAGTGGAAGTACAATTTGCAGATTATATTTGGCCGGGATTGAATCAACTCTTCACTGAAGTAAGTCGCTCGTGCTATTTATCTAATGGAAAATTTCCCGTCAGCTCCATCCTACGGGTACCCATCGGTGCCTATGGAAGTGGAGGACCTTATCACTCATCAAGTGTAGAGTCTGTTGTCACCAATATCCGTGGAATCAAAATCGCCTATCCAAGTAACGGCGCCGACCTAAAAGGCTTAATGAAATCCGCGTATCATGATCCCAATCCAGTTGTCATTTTCGAACACAAAGGATTGTACTGGTCAAAAGTAAAAGGAACTGCAGCAGCAAGTACCATTGAACCTTCCGAAGATTATGTCATCCCTTTTGGAAAAGCAAGAATCGCATTGCAAGCCGATGAAGACAAAGTAAAATCAGGAGAATCCATCTTCGTCATCTGTTACGGAATGGGTGTGCATTGGGCTTTAAATGCAGCGAAGAAATATAAAGGTCAAGTTGAAATCCTCGATTTAAGAACACTCTATCCACTGGATGAGGAGGCGATAATGGAAGGTGCGAAAAAACATAGCAAAGTTTTGGTGATTACGGAAGAACCAGTTAACAATAGTTTTGCGCAAAGTATTGCTGCGCGTGTTCAAGAAAATTGCTTTGAGCATTTGGATGCACCAGTTGCAACTATCGGTTCTGAAAATATGCCAGCCATTCCTTTAAATTCGACATTAGAGCAAACGATGATTCCTTCCATCGAGAAGGTCACTGAGAAAATCGGAAAGGTTTTGGATTATTAGTTGGATGGGTATTCTTGTTGGTTCTGTTTCCAAATTTTCAAACAGACACGAATATCTACCCAACTATTAAGGTACACAAGGAACCATATCAGCCAAGAAATCAGCATTCAATTCCACCTCAAATCCTGGTAGCAAATCAATATAATTTCCAGCATAATAAGTAATGTCAGCTCCATTCAACACAACACCAGTTGAAGTGATTACATTACTTACTTGAAAAACTTCTGTGATTACAGGATGTGAAGAGAATGTTTGATTGATTAGGCAATTGCTTGGTGTAGAAAAAATCCCCAAAGGACTTGTATAAGATCCACCCTGAGTACAATTTACGGTGATAGAAAATTCATAGTTTGTTCCGCTAGTTAAATTAGTCAATGAAAGTATATTGTTGAGAATTGTCATTGACATCCATGAAGTAGAACCGACTGGACGATATTGAACAGTATAACTTGTCGCATAATTGGATGCTTCCCAACTGATAGTTGCTGAGTTTCCAGTAATGTTGGACGCAGTAGCTACCATGACCATTGGTGCTGTGGGGATACCACTTTGCAATTTAGTGTGAAGGCCTCCATTATTAGTATCTGTATAATTTTGGAATTCTGTCATTGCACATGGATCCATTTTTAAATAATAATCCATCCAAGGATTCACTATTGCAAACATTTGTTGATGATGACTGGCTTGAGATATGGTATTTCCACAACTTCCAGCAAGTGTTTGACCCGTAACACAAAATGAAAAAGCAGATGCAATTCCAAAATTACAATGATTGGCTCCATTGATTTCCAAGTATGCTTTGTAAGAAGAAGCCAATGCATTATACATTGGTAGCTGGTGATCGATCGGTGGTACGACACAATCCGCTCCACCCGCAACGACTAATGATGGGATGGTGATTGAACTTGCTGCTGCAATCGCAGATGGATTCGTTTCCGCAGCAGCTAAACTTATATGAGTCGTCACATTTGTATTCGTTGCAGTACCCAGAAAAGAAGCACCGCCACCCATGGAGTGACCCATGATAGAAGATTTTTCATTGAGCTTATTGAAAAACGGAGAATTAATGTTAGAATTTTCCGCCAAATAAGTGTTGACAAGAAAAGATAGATCTTCTCCAAATTCAGCATGATCAGGAGCATTGAAAATACTACCTCCTTCTGTTTCAGGAAAGATCATAATATATCCCTGTGGAACAAATTCATTCCACCAAACACTATATTCCGAAATCGCTACTCCAAACCCATGACCAAAAACAATTATTGGGAATTCTCCATTCGCAATATTTCCTGTAGCATCAGTCGGGAAATAAACCTCGCCGAAAACATCTCTATTGTTACGAGCAGGATCTAAATAGGAGAAAGATGTATTTCCAATTGAAAATTGCGCAGATATATCGGTTACGAAAAATGATAGCGCTACTAAAAGAAGGGTCAGTTTTTGCATGGTGTTTTTTGTTTGAAGTTGGATTAAGTGATTAAATATAATAAAAAAAATTATACTATATGCTCTTTATTTTCCCACCATCCACTTGCAAATTAACACCAGTAATATAGGAGGCATCCGGAGAGGCTAAAAATGCAATTGCTTTTGCGATTTCTTCAACCTCTGCAAATCGACCCATCGGAATTTCATCTAGCATTATTTGAGTTGCTGCTTCTTTTGAAATGGAAAGTTTTTCTTGTTTTGCAGCTATTATGTTATCAACTCTTGTTGTTTTTGTGGTTCCTGGAAGTAAGTTGTTGACGGTAATTCCAGTAGTCGCCAATTCCGTTGAAAGTGTTTTGGCCCAACTACCCATCGCTCCTCTGATTGTATTGGACACACCCAATCCAACAATAGGTTGTCGGATAGATGTAGAGACGATATTAATAATCCTTCCATATTCTGCTTTTTCCATAGATGGGATTACTTTCTGAGAAATTAAATGACTGGTCAAAATATGTAGTTTAAAGGCAGTCGCTAATTCTGTTATATCCGCATCCAAGAGTCTCCCAGGTGCAGGTCCACCACAATTATTGATCAAAATATGAATAGTGGTGGAAGCAGTAAGTGCATCAATCTTATTCACCAAATCAGTCGTGTCATTAAAGTCAGCAATTAATATTTGATGATCCAGATTATTGATTGCATTGATTCTGGCAAGTTTATCTAACAATTTACTTTCAGATCTTCCGGTAAGAATGATTCGACATCCCATCTTTGCTAACGCTACAGCAGTACCAAATCCCAGTCCATCAGAACCTCCACAAACCAATGCGGTCTTATCTTTTAATTTCATATTGTAAAATTTTACGAGTTTGATTCGAAATAAATATAGGGAATTTTGATTTTATCTAATATTTCAGATCCGCTAGGATACTTCTGGTTTTCACGAGCTCACGCGCTCGCCTCCTTCTTCCAACTTCTTCCAAGTAGGGCCGCCCAATTTATTGGTCGGGTGGATCAAATACGCTATAATACAGATTGAACCCCAAAATAGCGGTTATCTATGAGAAAAATTTATCGATATCTGCGTTGAAAAGCTTCACCGTAACTAAGGCTATGTTTACGTTTTTCGCCTTAATCTCAATAAATTTTTCCTCCATATAATTTGCAAGCCCTTTTGTAGTACAAGCCAGCGCGATTATATAGTACAAATAATACTCTATAATTGCGGTTATCTTTGAGAAAAATTTCCCGATATCTTCGTTAGAAAGCCCTGTCTGCTTGGCGCAGTCAGGCAGGCTCGCCGTAACTAAGGCTATGTCTACGTTTTCTGCCTTGATCTCGAAAAATTTTCCTTCCAAATATATCCGCACTTTTAGACTACAATTTTTATAAAACATTACTTTTTAAATTTTCGTTAGGATGGACTTTTAATTTTCCTAAAATAAAGTAGTGTGCCTTCCGTAAATGAATAGCTATGTTGAGAGGAGGTGTAATTTTCTGAATTGATAAATTCATACCCATCAATTTCCATTTCATCAATGGCAGCTTGTATGTTGTTTGCCGTTTGTACACCATCCACCACAAATCTTTTTCCAGAAAGGAAAGACTTGCTATGGAAAGTGCTATTAATAAATAATGTCCTAATGGTTTTCATAACAACAAGATTGTGTAACTACTAATTATTTTGTTATAAATCTCCTAATTGAGGTCTCAGCACAATTTCTTCCACCACAGCGGATGGACTTAATGAATAAGCATTCCAAACGGATAACGCAATATCATTTGCTTCCATCAATCTTTCTTTTGGAAGATCAACACCTGCCCATGAATTAGACCAAGTGGCACCCGGTAAAATAGCAGTTACTTTAATTCCTTTTTCCTTCAGTTCTTCTCGCAATACTTTGGAAAAACCTAACAATGCAAATTTGGAAATAGAGTAGGAGCCTCCGTTGGGATAAGCAATTTGACTGGCAATGGAGCACATATTAAAAATGTGACCTTTCCCTTTTTTGACCAACGTGGGAAGTAAGGCACGTGTAAAATGATATGCGCTATACAAGTTGGTTTCGATCATCATTTCAAGATTGCCTGCTTCTTCTTCAGCAATGGCACCGGGGAGGAAAACACCAGCATTATTAATCAGCACATCAAAATCTCCCCATTTTTCTTTGATCAAATCTGCAAATGCCAACACCTCTTTTTTGTTTTGCATATTGCAAACTTGCGTAAGCACATTGATAGCTGGATTAATTTTGTTTAGGGCTTTTTCCATCTCATCAAGATCTGATTGCGTCCTTGAACAAACAGCTATATCGAAATTTTTCGCAGCAAATACATCTGCAATGGCACGACCGATTCCTTTTGTTCCTCCTGTAATAATAATTTTCATGAATGCGTTTGAGTGTTAAAATTAAGTCCTACTCCATTAAAAGATGAATGATCAACCTGTCAACTTTTGGACTAAAATGGTTTTTTAAAGTAGATAAGCAACAAAAATAAATATTAAGGCTTCAGAATACCAATAATACATGCTGTAATCTAAATTAGTGAAATAGACATAGAGGAAAATTTCCAAAGGTCAGGGCGGAAAAACCTCCCAGAACGTGCCACTTGAGCAGGCAGGCAATGAGATTTGGAAATTTTACTTATAGATCAGCGCTATTTTAGGTTTCAATTTGTATAAACTTAAATTTAACCTATTTTTGACACCTATCTCAGATACTTACGTAGAATAGTTACACCTAATATTATAGAAATGGGGTTAAATATTTTTTATCATTTTGGACGTTACCTGTTGCTGATTAAATCTGCTTTCGGAAGGCCGGAGAAGTTTTCGATGTACTGGAAGGAGACCATTCGCCAGATGTATGATATCGGTGTCGGGTCATTGGTAATTGTATTTATTATTTCCATTTTTATTGGAGCGGTTTCCGCAGTTCAGTATTCTTATCAATTGAGTGATAGCTTTATTCCTAAATATTACATTGGATATATAGTTAGAGATAGTACGATCATAGAATTGGCACCAACAATCACCTGTCTGGTATTGGCAGGAAAAGTGGGGTCTAACATTGCAGCGGAGATTGGAGGAATGCGGCAGAAAGAACATATTGATGCCATGGAAATTATGGGCGTCAATACGGCAGGTTATCTCATTATGCCAAAAATAATCGCAGCTATCACCATGATTCCTGTTTTGGTTTGTATTGCAGCATTTGTAAGTATTACGGGTGGTTACTTAGCAGTTGTTATTCCTAGGTTGATGACTGGAGAGGAATTTATTTATGGATTACATTCTTTCTATGTTCCTTACAACGTGTTTATGATGTTTGTAAAGGCATTTGTTTTTGCATTTATTTTAACAACGGTATCTTGTTATCAAGGTTATTATGTAAAAGGAGGAAGTGTTGAATTGGGAGTAGCAAGCACTCAGGCTGTAGTATATAGTGATATCCTCATACTGTTGGCAGATTATTTCATTGCCATGATTCTTACCTTCTAACTGGAAATAAACTTATGATTCGTACAGAAGATATTTATAAGTCATTTGGAGAGACAGAAGTGCTCAAGGGGATTTCAATCACTTTTGAGACCGGTAAAACCAACCTGATCATCGGATCTAGTGGAGCCGGAAAGACGGTGTTATTAAAATTGTTAGTTGGATTATTTAAGCCAACTGCTGGGACAGTCTGGTACGATGATATTGACTTTTGCAACATCGGTAAAAAGGAAGCTAGAGAAATCAGAATGGAAGTAGGAATGCTTTTTCAAGGAAATGCATTATTCGATTCCATGACAGTAGAAGAGAACATCGCGTTTCCATTAGATATGTTTACCAGCAAAACAAAGGCTGAAAAATTAGCAAGAGTTAATTATTGTCTGGAACGAGTAAATTTGGAAGGTCAAAATAAAAAGTTTCCATCTGAAATTAGTGGAGGTATGCAAAAACGCGTAGGTATTGCACGAGCTATTGTATTGGAACCCAAATATCTTTTTTGTGATGAACCCAACTCGGGATTAGATCCCAAAACTTCAATCGTTATTGATGAATTAATTCAAGATATCACTTACGAAAACAACATCACAACCGTAATTAATACCCACGATATGAATTCCGTTATGGAAATAGGGGACAATATCGCATTGTTGCATTTTGGAAAACTTGCTTGGCAGGGAAATAAGACGGAAGTATTAACTAGTGAAAATGAAACCTTAAAGGGCTTTATCTTTGCATCCCCATTCCTACAGAAATTGCGTCAGACTGCAATCGAAAATCCACAATAAAAAAGCCTACTCTATGCTAATAGAATAGGCAGTCTTTTTTGAAACTACTTTAAAACTTTTCTTTTTCCAGTTCTATAAAAAATCAATCTTGCATCAGGGGCATTAGGTTTGACCACATTGTTAAGAAACTTTCTCATTTCTTTTCGTGTAGCAAACTTTACTTCTACCGTATAAGAATATTCTCCATTCCTCATTTTTGAGTAATAAATATTACCGAAGTGATTGAATAATGGATAACTTCTACTTAACGGAACTTCTGATTGAATTAATTCGATCATGTGACCAGAAAAAGAGGCAGACAATTTTTTGTGATGACCAAAACGTTGGGGGACGGCCTCTTTTTTATAGCTAAGTACTTGAGATTTTTTTCCTTTAACAGTGAGTATGTCTTCCTGTCCATAACTGGATGGAGCTAAACATAACAAACCAATCCAAATGATAGCAATCATTCTTATAGATTTGCAGGTAATCACTTTCATAAAGTCAATTTTCATAGTGTGGACAGATAATGCCTCTATATAAAATATCCCGAGGAGATTATAACTATTTGATAGTCAACAAATAAATCGCTTCCAGAAAATCACATTAGATTTTCTAAGTTGGTAAAAGACGTTTTCAAAAAAGCTATTTTAAGGATAAAAAAGGTATAAGAACTAGTTAGTTTTCTCAGTAACTGCGATTGAAATGATAGACATTAATGTTAAATATAAAAAGCAGAGTAAAACCGGTTGCATAGCGTTAATTTTAAAGATTATAATAATTTCATTGGGCAACTCAAATATACACATATGTTTAATATATATATGATATTGCTCAAAAATCCTGTGACAGATATTGAATAGGTCACCAAAGATCCTTTCAATTGTTTAAAAATAAGAATTAAACCATCTCAAATATATTAAGGAATTATTTTATGTGTATTAATGTCCTTTTTTTCAGGGTCGATCAACATTTGAGTGCTTTATCCCTTCGCAACTTGTGACAAATAATTTTTGACTTTTTTTTGGAAACTTATTTTCTCTCTCGATGGTTTGAAATCTTATATATTTGTGGCACCAACTAAAGCCTAAATACTTTTAGCCCAGGTGGTGGAATTGGTAGACATGCCAGCTTGAGGGGCTGGTGCTCGCAAGGGCGTGCAGGTTCGAGTCCTGTTCTGGGCACAAAAAAAAGCCACACACTATATAGTATGTGGCTTTTTCCTCTTTATTCGACGATGAAGTGGTGCAGTTGGTAAATCGATTTAATCAATAACTAGTTTTTCTGTCATTTCCCCATCAATAGTTTGTAGCGTAACTAGATAAATACCACTTGGATATTTTTGTGTGTTAAATTCTTGGTTGAATGAGTCGCTAAAAAATGAATAGTTATCAAGAATTTGACCCAGTAAATTTGTAATGACAATTTCTCCATTAACTTTAGTGCTAAAGTTAGCAGTTACATTAAAGGATACATCGGCAGGATTTGGAAACAAAGTAAAATTGGTCACTAAATCTATATTTTCAATATCAACGGGTCCCATCAAAGTAAAAGACGCTGTTGCTGCACACTCATTGGCATCCGTAAGCGTTACGGTATAGGTGCCAGCCGAGAGATTAGATGGATTGAATGAATTATCTCCATTACTCCAACTCACCGTATAAGGGGTAACACCACCATTGGGAAACAATTGGATTTCACCATCATTAGAAGCATCGGCAGAAGGGTGGGTCATATTCCCGTTTAAAGAAATCAACTCTGGCTCTATGACCTCAAAAGAGGTAGATTCAGTGCAATTGTTGCTGTCCGTAATTTCGATGTTATAAATACCACCACTCAAATTATTTAAATCTTCTGTTGTATTTCCATTACTCCAATTATATTGAAAACCGACATTGCTTCCACCAGAAACCGATAGGTTGATTGCACCGTTTGCATCACCATTGCATACTAAATCCTCAACTGTTGCGGATATATCAATTGCTAGCGGCTCTGTGACGATATACGCTTCAACGATTTCACAGCCATTTCCATAACTCACCGTGACTTCATAGGTTCCTGCTGATAAATTTTGAATATCTTCTGAACTAGGACCATTATTCCAAATATAAGTGTATTGATTGTTATTTGGTGTGACCGATATATCTATTAGTCCATCAATTAAACCAAAGCAAGAAGCATTAAAAACGGCAGATGAAATTTCGGGAGCAGGATTGGTCATGATTTGGAAACTCTCGATGGCCGTACATTGATTCCCGTCTGTTACTGTTACAAAATAATTTCCAGCGGATATATTATTTAAGTTTGGATTGCTGGATTGATTACTCCATTGGTAAGTGTAATTGCCACTTCCTCCAGTGATGCTTAGTTCGATATTTGCGTCATTACTATTCAGGCAACTTTCCGCAAAAGTGTTGTGTTGAATCACAATTGGATCAGGTTCCGAAATTACAAATGATCCACTACCTTCACAATTTGAAATGTCAACCACCACTACATCATAAGTCCCAGGTGCTAAGTTGGATAAATCTTCGGATGTCAATCCATTGCTCCATTGATAAGTGTAATTTCCATTTCCTCCAGTGACATTGATGTCAATACTGCCATCAGCGTCTCCATTACATGAAACAGAATTGGTAATATCGTTTATGACTAATTCGTTGGTCATTTCTATTGTGACCTGTTCGGAGGTCGTACAATTGGTATTATCGGTAATGACCACAGAATAAGTTCCAGCCATTAAATCCAAAATATCTTCAGTCGTTGCTCCGTTACTCCACAAATAAGTGTATGGACTAGTTCCGCCTGTTACCATCAAATCAATTGCACCATTTGCACTTGAGAAACAGGGGATTTGACTTGCATTTATAGAGCCAATTAGCTCTGAAGGCGCTACAATTGAAAAAGATTCAATGATTTCGCAATCAACATTATCGGTTATTGTAACAATATAATCACCAGTACTTAAGCTTGATAGATTGTTACCTGTTTGCCCAGTGCTCCACGTGTAACTGTAAGGTGCTTTTCCACCGCTCACATTCAAATTGATACTACCATTATTATTTCCAAAACAATCAATGTTGGTAATGGTTGGATTATTTTGTAATGCAGTTGGTTCTGTTACATTGAAACTTTGTATTTCTTGACACATATTAGCATCCACTATTGTTACAGAATAACTACCTGGTGCCAAATTGGCAATATCTTCAGTGGTTGCACCATTGCTCCATAGGTATTCAAAAGGACCAGTACCACCTGATATTTGAAGATCAATTAATCCGTCATTACCTCCATTGCAATCAATTTGATTTGTGGTGGAATTAACGATAAAAGAACTTGGATTGCTTAAGATAAATGATAATTCATCCCAACAATTGTTGTTATCTGTAAATGTAACATTATAATTACCAGCAGCGATGTTGGTCAAATCCTCGGTCGTTTCACCAGTGCTCCAAGTGTAAGTAAATGGCGTGTTGGGACTCGTTGGCGTCAAATTAATAGATCCTATAGCTGCATTATTGCAAGGTGGATTATCAGTGAAGCTAGATACAGTTGGGAGGGGATTTACACTAATATTAATTACATCAATTGCAGTTTGTCCAAAATTATTGGTTGCAGTTACCGTATAATTGCCAGATGCCGTAGGGGTCAAAAATCGACTTTCAGAAGTATTTCCGTCATTCCAAAGAAAGGTACAACCCACACAATTCGTAGTATTTGCTATAATACTTATTTCATCTCCTAAACAAACGCTCTGATCAATACCTAAGTCTACGGTTGGTGGGAGTCCAGCTCCTTCCAATTTTATGACCCAGCCGTCATCGATTCCGCCTTGAGTAGTAACATCATTATCATTGGACCAAGTATGACCTGCAAAAGCCAGACCTCCATCTTGCATTTCAATCACTGCAGTTGAGAAATCATTTTGTGTACCTCCATAGTTTTTGGACCAATTCATCGCCCCATTATTATTTAAAGACAATATCCAGAAATCTTTGAACCCATAATTATTGGCAACGTTACCATCATTACTATTACTGTATCCAGATATTATATATTCACCATTTGAGGATTCAATCCCTCCGTATGCTTTTTCCATTTCATTACCTCCATACACATTTGACCATGCAAGCGTACCTGTTGCATCCACTTTGGCAACCGCAAAATCCACATGATGAATTGAATTACTAGTCCCATTTTGTGCAAGATATGCAGACCATCCAGAAAGTAAATATCCTCCGTCACTTGTCAAATCCAGTGCATTAGCGTGTTCTTCTGCAATTCCACCGAAGGTTTTGCTCCATTGAAGATTTCCATTGGCTTGTAATTTTACCAACCACATATCACTGAAACCCCCGTTATTTTGAATGTCAATATCATCAGACCAAGTTGTACCAGAAAAGATATATCCTCCGTCAGCAGTTTGTTGTATAGCAGATGCGATATCATTTTGAGAACCACCAAAGGTTTTGCTCCAACTTAAATTACCGTTACTATCCAACTTTAAAACTAAGGCATCTTTCTTTCCTGCGCTTTCTGTAATTATATTGTTGGTGGGTGATATAGTAGTTCCTGCAACAATAAATCCACCATCAGAAGTATTCGATATGGAAGCAAGGTCATCGAATCCGCCACCACCATAAACATGGTTCCATTGTATTGCTCCAGCACTGTTTACTTTTAAAATCCAAGCATCACAATCACCATTATTTTCTCCAGGAATTCCATCAGCAGAATCAGAATTTCCAGCCATCACGAAACCTCCATCAGGTGTTTGGATAACACTATTCCCAACATCATTTTTGGAGCCACCAAAAGTTTTACTCCATTCGATAATTCCATTCTCATCGAGCTTGCTAAATAGTACATCTGATTGATGGTTGGTATACTCGTACCCAGTCAGAATAACACCACCATCAGAAGTGCTCATAATGGCATTAAATCCTTGATTGCAAGTATCTCCAACAGATTGCACCCATTCTACCGGAGCTTGACCAGTAGCAGCAATATAAAAACTCATCAAAAGCGATAAAAACAAAAATCGATACTCGATTTTGGATTTCAAAAAAGTGCTCATTTCCTATTGGATTTTGGCTAATATTTTAACAATAAAATCGGTGAACGAGGGAAAGAAAAAGGGACTATAAATAAACGATGGGAAATACGTGCCAAAATTACTCACTTTTTTGATTAATTCACGTTAATCAATCAACTTAGTTTTAACATGCTTCGTTTCGGGTATAAAAGTTGTATTTATTTGTATTTTTAAGCCGAACATTTCTCCCACATCCGATTTTCATTAACACAAGGAAGCAATTTAATTATGAGTTTCAAAAGGAACTACGTCCATATATTTTTTTCAATTTTCTTTATTTTTTCTGCGAATTTGTCAGCACAAATAACAATTGTGCCTGACAGAGAAAATGCCACGTATACTGCTGGTGAGCAAATGAATTTCATATGCAATACACACATTACGGGTACCTATCGTTATACTATGTATTTGTCTGTTCATACAAAGCCTATTGCTGAGGGTGAAATATATTTGGAGGCAGGAAATGAAAAAAAGATCCCTTTCAAAATGGAGGAACCAGGACATGTTTATTGTAAAATAAAAATATGGACACACGAAGCAATTACTGGAGCTGTTTTTTCTCCATGGGAAATTAAAGGAAGTGTTGATACTCCAAGTGATTTCAATTCTTTTTGGGCAAACCAAAGAGCATTGTTAGATAATGTCCCAATAAATGCGGTGGTGACTCCATATAGTACAACTGAGTATTCCACTTCTTACAAAATGCGGTTGGATAATATCGAAGGTAAAAAAGTTTGGGGTTACATATCCGTTCCGCATGGTGCAGGTCCTTTTGCTGGAATTATAACAATGCCTCCATTTGGAATCATTGGTGATATCGTAGTGCCGGAAACAACAGTTGCAGAACGAGGAGGCGCTATTTCTATAACATTATCTATCCATGATAATGATCCAGAAGTTGATTCGCCCGATGGATATATGCCAGATAACTATTGGATCAAAGAAGAAAATTATTACAGATACGGGTTGTTGGGTGCGGTACGTGCGATTGATTATCTTTTTACCAGACCAGATTTCGATGGTGAAAATGTTGGGATTACAGGAGTAAGTCAGGGTGGGGGATTAGCGATTGTGATGACGGGAGTCGATCCTAGGATCAAAGCGATGGCATTTACAGTAGGTACAATGTGTGGTCATAGTGAATTTAATTACGAAAAAGCAAGCGGGCTACCATACTACCTTAGAGACTCAAAAGGAGTACATGGTACTATTACCCATGAAAACGCAACTATTGAAGCTACTCAATATTATGATGGTATACATTGTTTGAAACAATTCCAAGGTCCTGTCTATGGATCGATTAGCTATTTAGATACCATCAGTCCTCCAGGAACAGTCTTTGCAGCACTCAATAGTCTTGAACAAGAGCGGATTATACTTCATGCCAAGCACTTATCACATTGGACAGCTCCACAGTATGAAACTGAAAGATTGGCCTTTTTTAAAAAGCAGTTTCCTTCCATGATTTCAAATGCATCTTGGCCTTGGGCAGATCCTAATACTGGAAGATATATAAATGCTGGTGCTGATCAAATAGTAAGTTTGTCAAGTATGGTTTCATTGTCCGGTGAATTAGGAAATAATGGAATACCAAATACTACAATGCCAATAAAATGGGCAAAAGCAAAAGGACCTGGGAAAGTTACCTTTTCAAATGCTGAAAGTAGAAATACAACAGTTACATTTTCAGTCCCAGGTACCTACACAATTAAGTTATTTGCGAATGACGAGAGTATCCTTGCGACAGATCAAGTCTTTTATAGTTTGCACGATTTTGTGACGATACAAGTAGGTCCTTAATACTACTATTAAATTTTTTAGATAATAAATTTTAATTTTTTTTCCGAATGTGACATAAAAAAGACCTGAAAACACCAGTATATATTAGTTTACAACGAACAACTAACCCATCTTAAATTAAATTTCTATTTATTGGCAATAATATTGCAACACCTCATTGGAGCCCTTTATGTTGGGCTTAGAACAAAAACACAGAGATTAATAAAGTGCTGATAATCACACTTTAATTAAAAACAACCACTCCTAATAAGATTGAACACGACTCCCCTGTTACAAACTAACAGCTAGATTTCTATGCAAATTAATCAAGGCATAATAAAAAAATCGGCTACATAAAAAAAATGTTGAAAAACAGGCGCAAATGAATTTATTAATAATTGCAAACATTTTGATTGGGATGACCATTGTCGTGGTTCATCTCGATTCTATTTTGAATAAATGCAATAACAAATCTATTCTGCTCAATTTTTTATCAACTACTAAGAGTTTTCAAAAAAGCACGTATAAGATCAAGATCGTCTCAGGTTCTCCCCACTGCGATGCAATTGAGAATGGTTCTTTTCATAAAGAATTTATTCAGAGTTCACGAAACAATTTAAACAACATTAATAGAACACAATCTACTCCGATTGATATTCCTATTAATCGATTAAACAAAATTTTTTAAAAGATGAAGATCCTAAATCTTTACATTCAAAAGTTGTTATCAACCATTAATAAAGTCTGGGAAAGTGATCCAAATTCACTTACCAGAATAGCTGTTTATAGCAGTTATAAAAATTGTGATGGTTCTTCCAAGCCAAGTAGGCTTTGGTATAAGCTTTTGATCATGACAGTTTTATCTGCATTTTCCCAAAATGCTTCTGCACAATGCGCAACATCGGGAGAATCTTGCATTACGGGTTTAATACCACCATCTATAAATGGATGTTGTTTGAATGCGAATCTGCCAACAAATTCTTGTATTGAGGAGTTGGAATGGATGTGGGCAACATTTGATCCTAACATTGGACTTACTCAAGCGCCAGGAACTAATGGGTTTAATAATGATCCTGCAAGTTTGTCGTATTGCCCAACATCTTCAACCAACTATAGATTGTGCTTTAGAAATGCAGGTTGTATGAATATTGTTGAGACAACGGATGTTTATTTTGACATAAATACTTGTTCAGGAAATCCGCCGCCTCCTCCACCACCAACTCCGCAAAACTTTAGCTTTAGCGGATTAACCCCTTGCTGTGGTAGAAATCCTAGTAGTGTTACAGACTGCACCGACGGTAGAGTATTTGAAATACTTTTAGGAACTCGTAAATTTACATCTACAAATTCCGAATGGCTAGAATGTACTGATGGGACTGCAAGGTACGGTGGAGTCTTGACAGATGGAATTGATAATATTGCAGTAAATCTTACCTTTTCTGGCTACACCACAACACCACCATTAGATAGTCCTAAGATGAGTATATGCTCAGGTGCAAATAGCGCAGGCTATGGATATTATACTACATTGACTGGTACAATTCAGTCAGCTATTCATGGTACCTTTGATGTAACCAGAATGGGAGAAGCAATTCAGATTGGAAATGACGCTCCACAGATAGACCTTGGATTTGGCGCAAGTGCATGGCTTACCATAACTGGAGGAGATGGTCATTATTACACTGGTGAACTTAATTTATTGCTTCCTGAAACTTGTAATAATAGCATTCAAACTATGCAGTTTTTTACTGTTGATCCTGCTTGCGATGCATCTGCATTCACTCCAGGAGATATTACGAGTAATCAAACCAATTGTGGTGGTTATGATCCTGGTGTATTTGGTAGTTCACCAGATGCATCTGGATGTAATGGAGGAAATATAATATATCAATGGCAAGAAAAAGTAGATCCAAGTGGGTCGTGGATAGACATTGCTGGTGCAACCAGTAGTACATACAATCCTCCTTTTATTTCTTCTTCTGTTTGGTATAGAAGAGGGGCAATGTGTGATCCTTGTGGTACTTGGGAATACTCATCGACAAGAGATGTTCATATTCAAGAAAATTACACAAGTGGTGGGACAATAGGAGCAGACGAATGTATTTGTAGCGGCGATGATCCTGCACCTATTAATAATATATCACTGCCAAGTGGTGAAACAATCACATGGCCAGGATTCGAAAATGAGAAATGGCAAAGCAGACCACAAGGAGGGACTTGGTCCGATATTCCAGGCTGGGTAAATGATGATGCTACAGAAGGAGGTACTATCCCAATGTCTTATGATCCTGGACCCATTTCGCAATCCACAGAATATAGAAGATGTGTCAGATCATATGATTGTTCGACATGGATTTGTTCAAATATAGTCTTGAAAGAAGTAGATAATCAAAATCCTACTTTCAATAATTTACCTCCGGCAACAATAACAGTAGAGTGTGATAATATTCCTACACCTCCAAATGTGACAGCTTCTGACAATTGTGATAACACAGTAGTTCCACAATTTAGTCAGTTCTTTCCTACTGGAAGCGCACCGACTGGCGGTGGTGGACAAGATCCATGTTTTTGTATCGGGGACGTAGTTTCTCCAACACTTTCCGGATGCTGTCTCAATGGGACGATCCCACAGCTAATGTGTGGTACAGGCGAAATAGAATATATTTGGGCACGAAATGAAACAGCAACAGGAGGAGGACTACAATTTATAGGAAGTTATTCAACAAGCCCCGCAGGTCTCTCCTATTGTCCAACTTCTTCAGGATTGTATAGATTATGTTACAGAACAGTTGGATGTTTCGAAGTTGTTGAAACATATGATGTCAATTTTGATTTGCCAACTTGTAGTGCAACAGGGCAAGGAGTTACTAGAGTTGGTAATTTTGTAGATGGGGGAGGTGCACCTTCAACTGGCGCATTCCAAAACTACACATTTACCAATACCTGGACAGCAACAGATGATTGTGGAAACACAGCTACTTTTACCCAAGATGTAAACGTAATTGATTCTACGGATCCTACATTATCATGCTCACCAGATGATGTGACGCTGGATTGCGAATCAGATTCATACAATCAAACAACATTGAATGCTTGGAATGCCGCAAATATTTCGAAATTGGAAGGTTGTTCAAATGACAATTGTGGACAAGTATCTGTAACTAGTAACTATAATTTCTCCAACGTTAATTTTGCATGCAGTAATGGAGTAACAACTGTCACTTATACAATTACTGATGATGTTAACAATTCAATTACTAGAACTGCAACCATTACAACAAGAGATATTACAGCTCCAATAATCAGCACACAAGCAAGTCCATTAACGGTCGAATGTGATGGGAATGGAAACACAACTCAAATTCAAGATTGGTTAAATTCAAATGGTGGTGCGGCAGCAAATGATCTTTGCGGAAACGTGAGTTGGAGTAATAACTATAGTAGCCTTTCAGATCTATGCTGTGCTACTGGAACGTCCAATGTGACTTTCACTGCAGTAGATGATTGCGGAAATACTTCAACTTCTCAAGCTGTACTAACAATAGAGGATACCACTTCTCCAACGTCTGCTTGTCAAGGATTAAGAGTTCAGCTAGATGCTGATGGAGTAGTTGACATTACAGGTGATATGTTTGATAATGGTACTACTGATATATGTTGTGCTCAAAATGAACTTAACTTCGTCTCTACTCAAACTACCTTTACAGAAGCGGATCTCGGAACTACTGCTGTCACGACTACTATTAGTGATGATTGCGGAAATAGTTCACTTTGTATTGCAAACGTTGTAGTTGAAAAATTCGATTTAGCCTTGCAAAAGCAAATGGCAACCGGTGAAGACACGAGAGTCTATCCTGGTGAAAACGTTACTTTTACAATTACTGTGTATAACCAAGGAACGCTCCGAGCTTCTAATGTTACTATCGTCGATTACATTCCTTCAGGTCTTCAATTGGCAGATACTGATTGGACTTTAGCAGGTTCACAAGCAACTTATCAATTTCCAGCTTCAATTGAACCTGGTGCAAGTACTCAAGTAGATATCACCTTCTTGGTAACACAAAATACCCAAGGTCCAATCACCAATGAAGCAGAAATTTTAAGCGCAACTGCACCCACAGGCTGGACTGCAGATGATATCGATTCAACTGCTGATTCCAATCAAACCAATGATGCAGGTGGAGTAGTCAATTCAGGAACAGATGATACTATCGGAAATGAAAATGGAGATGAAGATGATGCCGATCCTGAAGATATCGTCGTTGAAATCTATGACCTTGCAATCCGTAAAACGTTAAACAATACTTTAACCCAACAACCAATCGTACAAGGACGTACTGTTGTTTTTGACATTGAAGTATTTAATCAAGGTACAGTCGATGCACAAAATATTCAGGTGACGGATTATTTACCAGCTGGATTGACTTTAAGTGATCCTAACTGGACCATCGCTGGAGGATTAGCGACATACAATACCTTCATAAATTTAGCGTCAGGAACTTCTCAGACAATTCCGATTTCATTTACAGTAGATGCTGGTTATTCTGGAGGTTCTCAGAATGCCGCAGAAATTAGCAATTATCAAGATGACTTAGGTGCTACACCTACAGATATTGATTCTAATGCAGATCAAAATAATGGTAACGATACCGTTACTAATGATGAGATTAATAACGGAAGTGGAGATGAAGATGATCAGGATATTGAAGACATCGTCGTAGAGCGTTTCGATATCGCTTTAATTAAAACAATCAATAACTCTTTAACTGCAAATCCAATCGTTCAAGGTAGAACTGTAGTATTTGATATCACTGTTGTCAATCAAGGTTCCATTGATGCAACTGGAATCACATTAGTAGATTATGTTCCTGCTGGATTGACATTAAGTGATCCTAACTGGACAATGTCAGGCGGAAACGCCACTTATAACAATCCAATATCGTTAGCTGTTGGTGCAAATACTATTATTCAGATTGCATTTACTGTTGACGCCGGAATTGGTGGTGCAACAATTGTAAATCGTGCAGAGGTAAGTGATGCACGAGACGAATTTGGAGCATCTGTTCTGGATATTGATTCAACACCAGATGGAAATGCAGGCAACGACCCAGGTGGTGTTGTTAATACTGCTGATGATGACAATGCTAGTGAAGATGGAAAGAATGGAGGGGATGAAGATGATGCCGATCCAGAAGATATTTTTGTTGAAACATTTGATTTAGCTTTAAGAAAAACACTAAATACTTCAGCTACGCAACAACCAATTTTATCTGGTCGTGCAGTTGTATTTGATATCGAAGTATTTAATCAAGGTACATTGGATGCTTCTGATGTTCAAATAACAGACTATTTACCAGCTGGACTAACATTGAATGATTCGAACTGGACACAATCGGGTTCAACAGCTACCTACAACACAGGTGTCAACATTCCTGCTGGTGGAAGTCAGATAATTTCCATTGAATTTATTGTCGATGCGAGTTACTCTGGTGGTTCTCAGAATGCCGCTGAAATTAGTGCCGCTTCTGATGAATTCGGAGTTCCAGCAATAGATATTGATTCTTCTCAAGATAGTAATAATGGAAATGATACTTTAGTAGATGATGAAATCGCTGGAGCTGGAGGAGATGAAGATGATCAAGATATTGCAGATATTATCGTAGAACGTTTCGATATCGCTTTGATCAAAACTATCAACAATAGTTTAACATATAGTCCATTGTTTGCAGGTAGAGATATCACTTTCGATCTCACTGTTGTAAATCAAGGTTCAGTAGATGCAACTCAAATTGTCCTGAGCGACTATATTCCAGCTGGATTGATATTAAATGACAGCGACTGGACTCAGTCTGGAAACATTGCTACTTTAAATACTCCATTTAACTTAGCAACTGGAACTAATCAAATCGTTCAAATCACATTTACAGTAGATGTCGGTTATGGTGGTCAAACTTTAATAAACCGTGCGGAAGTAAGTGATGCAAGAGATGAATTTGGTGTGGTTGCAGATGATGTAGATTCAACTCCAGATAGTGATCCATCAAACGATCCAGGTGGTGTGGTAAATACAGCAGATGATGACAATGCAAGTGAAGATGGGAAAAATGGAGGAGATGAAGATGATGCTGATCCAGAAGATGTATTTATCGAGACATTTGACTTGGCATTAAGAAAAACGTTAAGTTCAACAACTCAACAACCGATCTTAACCGGTCGTACTGTAACTTTCGATATTGAAATATTTAATCAAGGTACAGTTGATGCCACTCAAATTCAGATAACAGACTATTTACCAACTGGATTGACGCTTGCAGATGCAGCATGGTCACTAAGTGGCACAACTGCAACATACAATACACCATTAAGTATCGCATCTGGTAATAGTCAAACTATTCAAATCTCATTTGTTGTAGACGATGGATATGAAGGTGGTTCTCAAAACGCTGCTGAAATAACTAGCGCAGCAGATGAAAACGGAAATCCAGCAGGTGATGAAGATTCAACTCCTGATGGTTTAATAGGAAATGATACTTTAGTTGATGATGTAATCGATGGAGCTGGTGGTGATGAAGATGATCAAGATATCGCAGATATTTTGGTAGAACGTTTCGATATTGCATTAATCAAAACAATCAATCCAAGTACCGTAACACCAATTTTACAAAATAGAGATGTAATATTTGACATCACCGTTGTCAACCAAGGTTCGGTAGATGCAACTGGAATTGTAATCAGTGATTACATCCCAACCGGATTTACATTGAATGATCCAAACTGGTCAGTAACTGGTGGCGTTGCAACCTATAATACACCTATCAATTTGGCAGTAGGTGGGCAAGAAATCATCATGATCACTTTGACTGTTGATGCAGGAATTGGAAGCCAAACGTTAATTAACGTAGCGGAGGTAAGTGATGCAAGAGATGAATTTGGAGCACCTGCTACAGATATAGATTCAACACCAGATACAAATCCATCAAACGATCCAGGTGGTGTTGTAAATACAGCAGATGATGACAATGCAAGTGAAGATGGAAAGAATGGTGGAGATGAAGATGATGCCGATCCAGAAGACGTATTTGTCGAATCATTCGATTTAGCACTCAGAAAAACTTTGAATACTTCTTTGACACAACAACCAATTTTGTCAGGAAGAACTGTAGTATTTGATATCGAAGTATTCAATCAAGGTACTGTAAATGCTACAGGAATTGAATTAACAGAATACTTGCCAGCAGGCTTGACTTTGACAGATGCCAACTGGACACAATCTGGTGCGACTGCTACTTACAACTCACTATTGAGTTTAGGAGCAGGCACAAGTCAAACAATACAAGTAGAATTTACAGTAGATGCAAGTTACTCAGGTTGTTCTCAAAACGCAGTTGAAATATCAAATGCCGCAGATGAAAATGGAGTGCCAGCCGATGATATTGATTCTACAAATGATAACAACAACGGAAATGATACAGTTGTAAATGATGAAATCGAAGGAGTAGGAGGAGACGAAGATGATCAAGATATTGAAGACATTATTGTCGAAAGATTCGATATCGCTTTAATCAAAACCATTAATCCATCAACAGATAATATTCTGTTGACGGGACGTAGTGTGATTTTCGATATCACCGTGGTGAATCAAGGATCAATAGATGCAACAGGAATCGTTCTTAGCGATTATGTTCCTGCTGGTTTGATTCTAAATGATGCCAACTGGACGCAAACAGGTGGAACAGCAACTTATAACACACCAATCAATTTAGCAGTTGGTGCACAACAAATAGTACAAATTGCATTCACAGTAGATGCAGGATTCGGAGGTCAAACCTTAATCAACGTTGCTGAGGTAAGCGATGCAAGAGATGAATTCGGAGCACCAGCAGATGATGTAGATTCAACACCAGATACCGATCCATCAAACGATCCAGGTGGTGTTGTAAATACGGCAGATGATGACAATGCAAGTGAAGATGGAAAGAATGGCGGAGATGAAGATGATGCCGATCCAGAAGATGTTGTAATTGACATATTTGATTTAGCAATTAGAAAGACCTTAAGTCCAACAACTCAACAACCAATTTTGACAGGTCGTACGGTAACTTTTGATATTGAAGTATTTAATCAAGGAACAGTTGATGCAACTCAAATCGAATTAACAGATTACCTACCAACTGGTTTGACATTGTCTGATCCAGCTTGGACTCAAAATGGAGCAACCGCAACTTACAATTCGCCATTAAGTGTGGCAGTAGGTGCTAGCACGACCGTTCAAATCGATTTTGTAGTCGATGATGGTTATTCAGGTGGTTCTCAGAATGCAGTAGAAATCAGCGGAGCTTCTGATAGTGACGGTGTTCCTGCAATTGATGATGATTCTACACTAGATGATTTATTAGGAAATGATACTTTGGTTGATGATATAATAGATAACACAGGAGGAGATGAAGATGATCAAGACATTGCCGATATCATAGTAGAGCGTTTCGATATCGCATTGATCAAAACAATTAACCCAAGTACCGTAACACCAATTTTACAAAATAGAGATGTAATATTTGACATCACTGTTGTCAACCAAGGTTCGGTAGATGCAACTGGAATTGTAATCAGTGATTACATCCCAGCTGGATTTACATTGAATGATCCAAACTGGTCAGTAACTGGTGGCGTTGCAACCTATAATACACCAATCAATTTGGCAGTAGGTGGGCAAGAAATCATCATGATTACCTTGACTGTCGATGCAGGAATTGGAAATCAAACTTTAATAAACGTTGCCGAGGTAAGCGAAGCAGATGATGAATTTGGAGCACCAGCAACAGATATAGATTCAACACCAGATACCGATCCATCAAACGATCCAGGTGGTGTTGTAAATACAGCGGATGACGACAATGCAAGTGAAGATGGAAAGAATGGTGGAGATGAAGATGATGCCGATCCAGAAGATGTATTCGTAGAATCATTCGATTTAGCACTTAGAAAGACTTTAAATACTTCTTTGACACAACAACCAATTTTGTCAGGAAGAACCGTAGTATTTGATATCGAAGTATTCAATCAAGGTACTGTAAATGCTACAGGAATTGAGCTAACAGAATACTTACCAGCAGGTTTGACATTGACAGATGCCAATTGGACTCAGACCGGTGCAACTGCGACTTACAACTCATTGTTAAGTTTAGGTGTTGGTCAAAGTCAAACAATACAAGTAGAATTTACAGTCGACGCAAGTTACTCAGGTGGTTCTCAAAATGCAGTTGAAATTTCAGATGCTGCTGATGAAAACGGAGTTCCTGCAGATGACATCGATTCTACAAATGATAACAATAATGGAAACGATACCGTTGTAAACGACGAAATTGATGGAGTAGGAGGAGACGAAGATGATCAAGATATTGAAGACATTATTGTTGAGCGTTTCGATATTGCATTGATCAAAACAGTCAACCCATCTACACCAAGTATATTGTTGACAGGAAGAGATGTGATTTTTGATATCACAGTTGTGAATCAGGGATCCGTAGATGCAACAGGAGTTGTGATCAGTGATTACATTCCTGCAGGATTATTATTGAATGATGCAAACTGGTCTCAGACTGGTAGTACGGCAACATACAATACACCAATTAACTTACCAGTAGGTGCGCAACAAATTGTTCAGATTTCATTTACAGTAGATGCAGGATTCGGAGGTCAAACTTTGATCAACGTCGCTGAGGTAAGTGATGCAAGAGACGAATTTGGTGCTCCTGCAGATGATGTAGATTCAACACCAGATACCGATCCATCAAACGATCCGGGGGGGGTTGTAAATACTACAGATGATGATAATGCTGGAGAAGATGGAAAGAATGGCGGAGATGAAGATGATGCCGATCCAGAAGATGTAACAATAGATATTTTCGATTTAGCATTAAGAAAAACATTGAGTGCAACAACTCAACAGCCAATCCTTACTGGACGTACAGTTATTTTTGACATCGAAATTTTCAACCAAGGAACAGTAGATGCAACACAGGTTGAAATTACTGATTATTTACCAACAGGATTGACACTTGCTGATCCAAATTGGACACTAAATGGAGCAACAGCAACTTACAATACACCAGTAAGTGTTGCAGTTGGCGGAAGCCAAACTATACAAATTGAATTCACAGTAGATGATGGATACTCAGGTGGTTCTCAGAATGCAGCGGAAATAACTGCAGCAGCTGACCCAGATGGTGTTCCTGCTATTGATGATGATTCTACATTGGATGACTTATTAGGAAATGATACTTTAGTAGATGATGAAATCGATGGAGCAGGAGGAGATGAAGATGATCAGGATATTGCGGATATCATTGTGGAGCGTTTCGATATCGCATTAATTAAAACGGTTAACAATAGCTTGACGGTAACTCCAATTTTACAAGGTAGAGATGTAGTATTTGACATCACAGTTGTAAATCAAGGTTCAGTAGATGCAACAGGTATTGTCATTAGTGATTACATCCCAGCCGGATTTACTTTAAATGATCCTAATTGGACAGTAGCAGGTGGTGTTGCAACATATAATACACCATTGAACTTGGCTGTTGGGGAGAATCAAATTATCATGATCACATTGACAGTGGATGCTGGAATCGGTAGTCAAACATTAGTGAACGTTGCAGAGGTAAGTGATGCAAATGATGAGTTTGGTGCACCAGCAACAGATATTGATTCAACACCAGATAGTGATCCTTCAAACGATCCAGGTGGTGTGGTCAATACATCAGATGATGACAACGCAGGAGAAGATGGAAAGAATGGAGGAGATGAAGATGATGCCGATCCAGAAGATGTATTTGTAGAAACATTTGATTTAGCGATCAGAAAAACTTTAAACACTTCATTGACACAAATGCCGATCTTGAACGGTCGTACCGTAGTCTTTGATGTAGAAGTATTCAACCAAGGAACGGTAAATGCAACGCAGATTGACATCACTGATTTCTTGCCTTCAGGATTGACACTAGCAGATGCAGGTTGGACTCAAAGTGGTGCAACTGCAACATACAACACACCATTAAGTATTGGTGTAGGACAAAGTCAAATAATTCAAATTGCTTTTACAGTAGATGATGGTTACTCAGGTGGTTCTCAAAACGCAGTTGAAATTTCAGATGCTGCCGATGAAAACGGAGTGCCAGCAGATGACATCGATTCTACTGATGACAGCTTAAATGGAAATGATACAATCGTTGATGATGTAATTGATGGCTCTGGAGGAGACGAAGACGATCAAGATATTGCTGACATTATTGTAGAGCGTTTCGATATCGCTTTGGTTAAAACTGTAAATCCTAGTTTAACTGCAAACCCAATCTTGGTTGGAAGAACAGTAACTTTCGATTTGACAGTTGTGAATCAAGGTTCAGTAGATGCAACAGGAATTCAAGTTACAGACTACGTTCCTACAGGATTGACATTAAGTGACCCTAATTGGACAATGGTTGGTGGATTAGCTACTTATAACTCACCATTAAATTTAGCTGTTGGTGAAAATCAAATTATTCAAATAGCATTCACAGTAGACCAAGGTCAAGGTGGTAATACCATTATCAACGAAGCGGAGGTAAGTGATGCTTTGGATGAATTCGGTGCTTCAGCAGATGATATCGATTCAACACCAGATCAAGATCAAAATAACGATCCAGGTGGTGTAGTAAACACAACAGATGATGACAACGCAAGTGAAGATGGAACAGCAGGAGGAGATGAAGATGATGCCGATCCAGAAGATATTGTTGTTGAAGAATTTGACCTTGCTCTATCTAAAAAATTAGCAGCAGGTGAAGATAACAGAGTTTACACAGGTGAAGATATTACATTCACAATTGAAGTAACAAACCAAGGTACAGTTGATGCAACTAACATTAATATCAGTGACTACATCCCAAATGGATTGTCATTGAATGATGCCAATTGGTCACAAGCTGGCTCAATTGCTTCAACGACTTTGAATACAACCTTAGCTCCTGGAGCAAGCACTTCTGTCGATATCACATTTACAGTGACGCAAGCAACTGCCGGAGATATCGTAAACCGTGCAGAGATTTCTGAAGCTTCAGATATTTCTGGGATACCAACATTGGATGATGATTCAACTCCTGATAATGTATTAGGAAACGATACCGGTGGTACCGTAAATGATCCGAATCAGGATGACGTAATCACTGATGATGGAACAATTGATGAAGATGACGAAGATCCAGAAGATATTACAGTTGAAGTATTTGACTTAGCAATTAGAAAAACATTACCAGCAACTCAATACGATCCAGTATTCGCAGGTGAAACCGTAACTTTCAATATTGAAGTATTTAACCAAGGAACGGTTCCTGCTTCAAACGTAGTCATTACGGATTATATCCCAACAGGATTGCAGTTACAAGATGCTCAATGGACGGCAAGTGGTGCAAATGCAACCAGAACAATTGCAGGACCAATTGCTCCAGGAGCATCCGTAAACTTAACAATAGAATTCCTAGTTACTCAAGAAACTGCTACTACTTTAGTAAACAGTGTTGAGATCGCATCAGGAAATGATGATTTAGGGGATTCACCTCAAGACATCGATTCGACTCCAGATACTATTGATGGAAACGATACCGGTGGCACAGTGAATGACCCAACACAAGATGACATAATTACTGATGATGGAACCATTGATGAAGATGATCAAGATCCAGAAGATATTGAAGTTCAAGAATATGTTGAAATCGGAAACTTCGCCTTCAAAGATTGCGATAAAGATGGAATACAATCACCAGGTGAAGATGGACTAGAAGGAGTGCCAGTGGTATTGAATGGTACAGATATCAGAGGGAATAGTGTCAACAAAACAGCGACCACTGATGCAAATGGAGAATACTTATTTGACTTGTTAATCCCTGGTGATTATACTTTGACATTTGGATTCCCTACAACGCCTCAAGGGTTAGCTTATTCACCGCAAGATGCAGGTGGAGATGATACAACGGATAGTGATGTAAACGCATCGGGTGTCACAACAACTTACACACTTGTAAGCGGTGACTCGAATATGACAGTTGATGTTGGATATATGGATATCGAACCTCCAGTTTTAGCAGGTGTCCCTGCTAACACAACTGTAGAGTGTGATGCAATACCAACACCTCCAGTTATTTACACAGACATAGTAGCAAGTGATAATTGTGATACAAACGTAGAAATAGTGTTGGAAGAAACTTCAACGCAAGGAATAGGAGATGCTTGTACACAACATACTTATACAATTACTAGAGTTTGGACTGCTTCAGATGATTGTGGAAATTCAGTTTCACAAACTCAGGTAATTGAGGTGGAGGATACAACAGCCCCAGTCTTAGCAGGTGTTCCTGCTGACTTAACTGTAGAATGTGATGCAGTGCCTACACCAGCGAATCCAACAGCTTCTGATAATTGTGATCCAGCACCAGTCGTTTCTTATCAAGAAAATCAAATACCTGGAACTTGTGCGGATAGCTACTCAATTGAAAGAACATGGACAGCTACAGATGCATGTGGCAACACTTCATCGCAAATGCAAGTAATCACTGTTCAAGATGTGACAGCTCCTGTATTGGCAGGAGTACCAACAGATGTTACCGTAGAATGTGATGCCGTTCCAGCTCCAGCGAATCCAACTGCCACTGATAATTGTGATACAGATGTTGATGTTTCTTTGGAGGAGTCTAGAATTGACGGACCATGTCCTGAAAATTATACTTTGGTAAGAAGATGGACAGCAACCGATAATTGTGGAAACACCAGCGTTGCAACCCAATCAGTAATTGTTCAGGATACACAAGTGCCAGTTATTGCAGGAGTACCAGCAGACGTTACCGCAGAATGTGATAACGTACCTACTGCTGCTGTAGCAGGTGTCGACGTGACCGCGACTGATAATTGCGATACAGATGTAGAACTAACTTTGACAGAGGAAAGAATTGAAGGTGCGTGTATTGATAGTTATACTTTAAATAGAATTTACATCGCAACCGATAATTGTGGTAACCAGTCAAGTCAGACACAAACAATAGTTGTCCAAGATACAACTGATCCAGTTTTTGCAGGAGTACCAACAGATGTTACCGTAGAATGTGATGCCGTTCCAGCTCCAGCTAATCCAACTGCTACCGACAATTGTGATACTAATGTTGACATCGCTTACGAAGAATCAAGAATAGATGGACCATGTCCTGAAAACTATACTTTAGTTCGTAGATGGACCGCGACCGATAATTGTGGCAACGCAACTGTCGCAACCCAATCAGTAATCGTGCAAGATACGCAAGTTCCTGTCATTGCAGGATTGCCAGCAGATACAACAGTAGAATGTGATGCAGTACCAACTGCTGCAGTTCCTGGTGTAGAGGTTACAGCTACGGATAATTGTGATACAGCAGTAGAGGTCACTTTGACAGAGGAAAGAATTGATGGATCTTGCCCAGACAGTTATACTTTGAATAGAATTTATATCGCTACTGATAATTGCGGTAATCAATCTAGTCAGACTCAGACCATCGTGGTTCAAGATACAACTGATCCGATATTTGCCGGAGTGCCTACAGATGTTACTGTTGAGTGTGATGCAGTACCAGAAGCGGCGAATCCTACTGCAACCGATAATTGTGATACTAATGTTGACATCGCTTTCAATGAAGCAAGAATAGATGGACCATGTCCTGAAAATTATACTTTGGTCAGAACATGGACTGCGACGGATAATTGTGGAAACGCAGCAATTGCAACACAATCAGTAATTGTTCAAGACACACAAGTTCCAGTAATTGCTGGAATGCCTGCGGATGTTACTGTAGAATGTGATGTAGTACCAACTGCAGCAGTTCCAGGTGTAGATGTCACCGCAACCGATAATTGTGATACAGATGTAGAAGTCACTCTAACGGAAGAAAGAATTGATGGTCCGTGTGTTGATAGTTATACTTTAAACAGAATTTATTTCGCAACCGATAATTGCGGTAATCAAACGAGTTCTACTCAAGTAGTAACGGTTCAAGATACAACCGAACCTATTTTGGCAGGAGTTCCTACAGATGTAACAGTAGAGTGTGATGCAATACCTGCTCCTGCGAATCCAACAGCGACTGATAATTGTGATACCAATGTAGATATTACTTTTGTAGAGACTCAGCTACCAGGAGTATGTGCAGATAGCTACACAATCCAACGTACTTGGACTGCAACGGATAATTGTGGAAATGATGGAATCGAAACTCAAATTATAACAGTTCAGGATACTACAAATCCAGTCTTGGCAGGAGTTCCTACCGATGTTACTGTTGAATGTGATAACATTCCTGCTCCGGATTCGCCTACAGCAACCGATAATTGTGATACCAACGTGGATATTGCATACAACGAAAATCAAATCCCGGGCTCATGTGCAGATAGTTATACAATCGAAAGAACATGGACAGCAACGGATAATTGTGGAAATGAAGATGTACAGACGCAAGTTATCACGGTACAGGATACTACGAATCCGGTATTAGCGGGTGTACCTTCGGATGTTACAGTAGAGTGTGATGCAATTCCAACAGCATCTTCTCCAACTGCAACAGATAACTGTGATACCAATGTCGATATCACTTTCGCAGAAAATCAAATCCCGGGCTCATGTGCAGATAGTTATACAATCGAAAGAACATGGACAGCAACGGATAATTGTGGAAATGAAGATGTACAGACTCAGGTTATCACGGTACAGGATACTACGAATCCAATATTAGCGGGTGTACCGTCGGATATAACAGTAGAGTGTGACGCAATTCCAGCAGCAAGTTCACCAACAGCGACTGACAATTGTGATACAGATGTTGATATTGCATTTAATGAGACGCAGATTCCAGGATCGTGTGCAGATAGTTATGTGATCGAAAGAACATGGACAGCGACGGATAATTGCGGAAATGAAGATGTACAGACGCAAGTAATCACAGTACAAGATACTACGAATCCAATATTAGCGGGTGTACCGTCGGATGTAACAGTAGAGTGTGACGCAATTCCAGCAGCAAGTTCACCAACAGCGACTGACAATTGTGATACAGATGTTGATATTGCATTTAATGAGACGCAGATTCCAGGATCGTGTGCAGATAGTTATACAATAGAAAGAACTTGGACAGCAACAGATAATTGTGGAAATGAAGATGTACAGACGCAAGTAATCACTGTTCAAGATACTACCGATCCTGAATTAGTAGGAATACCTGCAGATGTAACGGTAGAGTGTGATGCAATCCCAGCTGCAGCTGTACCAACAGCAACGGATAATTGTGATACAGATGTGGACATTACATTCGCAGAAATACAATTACCTGGAAGTTGCCCAGACAGCTACATCATTGAGCGTACATGGACAGCAACAGATAATTGCGGAAATGATGGAATTGCAACGCAAAGAATTACAGTTGAAGATACTACTAACCCTATATTGGCAGGCGTACCTGCGGATGTAACAGCAGAATGCGATGCAATCCCAGCAGCTGCTAATCCTACAGCTACTGACAATTGTGATACAGATGTAGATATTTCTTTCAACGAAACACAGATCCCAGGATCATGTGAAGATAATTATACGATCCAACGTACTTGGACCGCAACAGATAATTGTGGAAATCAAGACGTCCAAACTCAGAATATTACAATTCAGGATACGACGAATCCGGTATTAGCAGGAGTACCTGCAGATGTAACGGTAGAGTGTGATGCAATACCTTCAGTAGTTAATCCAACAGCTACAGATAATTGTGATACCAATGTGGATGTTACAATTGCAGAAACTCAGATTCCAGGATCGTGTGCAGATAGTTATACAATAGAAAGAACATGGACAGCAACGGATAATTGCGGGAATCAAGATATTCAAACGCAGACTATTACTGTGATTGATACAATGGCTCCTACTTTTGCAGGTGTACCTGCAGATGTAACAGTAGAGTGTGATAATATCCCACCAGTTACATCTCCGACTGCAACCGATAATTGCGATACAAATGTAGATATTGCTTTCAATGAAACTCAATTGCCAGGATCATGTGCAGATAATTATACGATCCAAAGAACTTGGACCGCAACCGATAATTGTGGTAACGAAACAGTGGCAACTCAGTTGGTAAGTGTTGAAGATACAACTGCACCAACATTAGTAGGAGTACCTGCTGATTCAAATGTAGAGTGTGATAATATACCTGCAGCAGCTTCACCAACAGCAACGGATAATTGTGATACAGATGTAGATATTACATTTGCAGAAACACAATTGCCAGGAAGTTGTGCAGATAGTTATACAATTGTTCGTACTTGGACTGCAACCGATAATTGTGGAAACACTTCACAAGAAGTTCAAAACTTAACAGTTAACGACACTACTTCACCGACTTTAGTGGGTGTACCTGCAAACGAGACTGTTGAATGTGATGCAATCCCGGCACCTGCGACACCAACCGGAACAGATAACTGTGATACGGATGTTGAAGTGTCATTGAATGAAGAGCAAGTACCAGGATCATGTGCAGATAGCTACTCAATCCGTCGTACTTGGACTGCAACCGATAATTGTGGAAATACTTCACAGCAAACACAAGTTATCTCAGTTGAGGATACCACAGCTCCTACAATTGCAGGAGTTCCTGCTGATGTCAATGCAGAATGTGATAATATCCCTGCAGCAGCTTCACCAACAGCAACTGATAATTGCGATACAAATGTCGATCTTACATTTAATGAAACACAGACTCCAGGATCATGTGCCAATGAATATACGATCCAGCGTACATGGACAGCGACTGATAATTGTGGAAACTCAACTCAGGAAACACAAACAATTACAGTAAGTGATTCAACGGCACCAGTGCTTGCAGGAGTACCTGCTGATGTCAATGCAGAATGTAACAACATTCCTACACCAGCTTCTCCAACAGCGACCGACAATTGTGATACAAACGTGCAAGTAACATTCAACGAAACACAGATTCCAGGATCATGTGCCAATGAATATACAATCCAACGTACTTGGACTGCAACCGATGCTTGTGGAAACGTAAGTCAGGAAACACAAACAATTTCCGTGAGTGATACTACAGCACCTGTGATTGTAGGAGTACCAGCTGACACCAACGCAGATTGTAGCGCGGTACCAGCACCTGCTTCACCTACAGCGACGGATAATTGCGATCTGCAAGTACAAGTAGTATTTGCAGAAGATCAAGTTCCTGGGGCTTGTGAAGATAGTTATACTTTACAACGTACATGGACCGCAACGGATGCATGTGGAAATGTAACACAAGAAACACAAGTGATAAATGTTGATGATACAACTGCTCCTACTTTAATTGGAGTAGCACCAGATGTGACAGTAGATTGTAACAGTATTCCTCCGGTAACGGACCCTACTGCATCAGACAATTGTGATCAAAATGTTGAAATTACATTTACTGAAACAGATATGAACGACAATGGATGTGCTGGAAATAGCATCCAACGTACTTGGACTGCTATAGACAATTGTGGCAATACATCAGCATTATCTCAAATCATTACGATTGCAGATAATGACAACCCTGTATTTGTAAATGCACCAGCAGATGTAACTACGGAGTGTGGTGAAGTTCCAGATGTAGCAACACCAACAGCAACTGATAACTGTGATCAAGATGTTCAAATAACTTTTGCAGAACAAATGATTTCAGGTGCATGTGCTGAGGATTATGTCCTTACTCGTACTTGGACTGCAACGGATGATTGTGGAAACACTACCGAGCATGTTCAAAGAATTACAGTTCAAGATACTACATCGCCAGTGATCATTGTTACTCCTACTGATTTGACGGTAGAGTGTGATAATATACCAGAACCAGGTCAACCAACAGTAACAGATAATTGTGATACTCAAGTAGATATCAATTATGCTGAAGTCGTTGTTCCAGGAAATTGCGAGTATGCTTTCACATTGCAACGTACTTGGACCGCAGTTGATAATTGTGGAAACACAGGAGTCGCAACTCAGACAATTGTGGTTACAGATACAGGGATTCCTGTAATTAGTGATGTACCTGCCGATACTACGATTGACTTGGATGCTGGTCAAACAGTGCCAGTTGCGTCCAATCCAACCGTTATTGATAATTGCGACAATGAGGTAGCAATTGTGTTAGACGAGAATCAAGTTCCTGCAGGATGTGGATATATATTAACACGTACTTGGACAGCAACAGATGATTGTGGAAATTCAGCAGAAGCTTCACAAGTCATTACAGTAATCGATGAATTATCTGTAGTCATTAATGGAAATGAAGATATCTGTCCTGATCAAGGATTGACATTATCAGCAGTTGCTGACGCATTAGGAGATATGACTTATACCTGGACAGCTGCATCAGGAACTTTTGATAATCCTACTGGTTCAACAGTGGTTTACTCAAATTCAACTCCTGGAACTTATCAGGTGACAGTCAACGCTTCTAATGGAGCAGATTGCAATGGCGACGCAACAATTTCTGTTACCGTACTTCCAAGACCAGCGATTACCGCAAATATTTCATCTCCTGTATGTGTTGGTGAAACGATCACGATTACATCAGATGGTGGAGTTGGATATGCTTGGACTGGACCTAATGGCTATGTTTCAAATCTTCAAAATCCAGTAATTACTGATGCAACTATGTTGATGGAAGGAACCTATACTTTAGTGATTACAGATGTTAATGGTTGTACCAATACAATGGATGTTGAGCTAGATATCGTCCCAGGAATATCAGTAGATTACACTTCTGACAATGAAACTTGTGATGAATTAGGATTTGCCAATATCGGAACAAGTGGAGGTACAGGAAATTATGTCTTTGACTGGGCTGATTTACCAGGTACAGATGATCCTGAAGATAGATTAAGTATACCAGAAGGTATTTACTACGTAACAGTTACAGATGTAGTCGGTGGATGTCAAGGAGAATTGACAGTTACTATTGGAAAAGAATGTGAAGAATGTTTAGCACAATCTGGATCAATGACAGTATCTAATGACGTCCTTTGTTTAGAAAATGGTGATGCAACACTTTCTGCAAATCTGAATGGTGATATGATTTTACCTGATGGATTTTCAACAATCTACTTATTGACAGACTTAGCTACAGGAACGGTTATACAGACAAGCAATTCTCCTTCATTTACAGTTTCGACTGTAGGAGAATACGCAATCAATGTGTTAGTATTCGATCCTGAAGTTTATAATGCAAGTCAAATAGTAACAGGTTCATCATCTATCAACAGTGTATATGCACTACTAATTGAAGGTGGAGGAAATATTTGTGGAGATATTGACTTAATTGGAGCGCCAATTCGAGTGTCAGATATCGATGCAGAAATAGTCTCTACATCTAATGAAAATTGTAACGATGGTGACGGTGTGGCAAGTTTAGCTCCTGTGACACTAAGCTTCAATTGGAGTGATGGTGGAACCGGATCAACAAGATCAGATCTTAGTGATGGAACGTACACAGTTATTGTAGAGAATGAAGATGGTTGTAGCATGGAATTGACGGTTGTCATAGAAGAAGATCCATGTGTTGAAGAATGTGTTACACCAGAACTAACAAATATTGCTATTGAAGATACAGGTTGTAATAGTTCTACGGGTTCTGCAACAATTTCATTTGTTCAAAATCCAGAAACATTTACTTATCAGTGGGATCCTAATGTTGGAACCTCTACACCTAATGGAAATGGAAGATCAAACTTACCTGCTGGAAGTTATTCAGTAACGGCAACGTATCCTGGTGTAGCAGACTGTAGTGAGACATACAATTTTGTAATCGGTACTATTGGAGGTCCATCTATCGATCCAAATGATATCGTAATCACTCCAGCAACCTGTGATGGGGAAGATGGATCGGTTACTTTACCTAACACTGGATATACATATGCATGGTCTGTCGATAATACTATGAGTGCTTCAAGAACTGATTTAGCAGCAGGTACTTATCAGATTGCTATCATTGATATGACAAATCCTACTTGTCCTGCAATGATCGATGTGACGATCCCAGCTACTGATTGTGAATGTGCAAATCCAGAAGTATTAAATATCGTGAAGATAGAAGGTACTTGTGGAAATGATGATGGTAGCGCTACAATCGAAATGGTTGGTGGTGCTGGAAACTTCACTTACATGTGGACTCCTGCCGTCGGATCGCCAAACTTTAGCGGAAACGCAAGAACTGGATTACCTACAGGTACTTATACAGTTGTAATTTCAGACAACGCAGATCCTTCATGTTCTACTACAGAAACATTTGTAATAGGAACAACGGATGGCCCTACAGCAGAAGTTGTATCAACAACGGGTTCAGATTGTGGTGTGAATAATGGAGCAGCAACATTGAGTCCTGCTAGTTTGACATACTCATGGAGTGATGGTGGTAATGGTGCTTCTAGAAGCAACTTACCTGGAGGAGCTTACCAAGTTACAGTATCAGATGGATCCGCTTGTACGGATATCCTTGATTTAGTAATCGAAGAAATAAATACATTAGTGGCAAATGCTACTATAAATACACAGCCTACTTGTGGTTCAGCTAATGGTGCAGCTACCATTGCAGTTTCAGGAGGTTCAGGAAATTATTCTTACAATTGGTCAAACAATGCAAATTTAGCATCACTTGCAAATTTAGCATCAGGTACTTACACCGTTACCGTAATTGACAATGGCGTTGGAAATTGTAGCACAGAGGTTACTTTCTCTTTAATAGACGATGTAGCACCTGCAACAGTTGAATTTGCTAACAACCCAGTTACAGTAAGCTGTGTGGGATCAGTAGATGGTGAAGTTGAATTTACAGTTGTAACAACAGCGTTATTTGCAATACCTTTCACATCAACTATTGTAGATGGAAATGGAAATGCATACAACAACGGAAGCCTACCAGTAGGTATGTATTGTGTAGTTATATTTGACAATAATGGTTGTGCAGCAGGAGAAGGTTGCTTCGAGGTAGTTGAACCTACTTTAATCGACCTAGATGTTTCAGTCTTAAATACTACCTGTAATGAAGGAGGAAGTATCGAATTAGGAGCAACTGGTGGAACACCTGGTTATACTTATGATTGGGCAGACCTTCCGGGTACGAATGACCCTTCTAGTAGAGCTTTCTTAGAGACAGGCTCATATAGTTTAACGGTAACAGATGCAAACGGATGTGTCGCAGTTGCCAACAACTTAATGATCCAAGACGGATGTACAGGGTGTACCGAACCTGAAGTGTTGAACATTGTGAAAATTGAAGGTTCTTGTGGAGCAAATAATGGAAGTGCAACAATCGAAATGGTTGGAAACAATTCTGACTATACTTACACATGGTCACCAGTTGCAGGAACAGCTGTTTCAGGAAATAGCAGAGTGAATTTGCCAGCTGGTACTTACAATGTTACAATTACTAATGCAACGGATCCAAGTTGTACAACGACAACTAATTTTGTCTTAGGTACAACAGATGGCCCTGAAGCAACAATCAGTTCTTCTTCAGGCTCAGAATGTGGAATGAGTAATGGTAAGGCGGTCTTAATGCCTGATAATTATTCTTACACATGGAGCAACGGAGCATCAGGAAACGCTGTTGATGGATTAGCTCCAGGCAACTATACAGTTACTGTATCTGATGGATCGGTTTGCTCAGATATTATTGAAGTGATCATCGAAGAAATCAATAACCTGGAAGCAACTGCTTCAATTGATATTCAGCCAAATTGCGGACAAAGTGATGGTGCTGCCTCTATCATTACAACAGGTGGTTCTGGAAACTTCTCTTACGCTTGGAATGATGGCGGAACAGGTAGCTCAAGAAGTAATTTAGCTTCTGGAACTTATACAGTAACAGTATCAGATAATAATTCTGGTTCATGTTCAACAATGATGACATTTACATTGGCTGATAATGTACCTGCAGCAACTGTGAATATCACAAACGCAAACAGTCAAGTAAGTGTAAGCTGTGTTGGATCTACAGATGGTAATGTTGAATACAATGTTACAACAAGTGCTGGATTTGCAACACCTTATTCAGAAACAATTGTAGACGCAAATGGAAATACGTTTGCAAACGGCAATTTATCAATGGGTGCTTACTGTATCGTAATTACAGATGCCAACGGTTGTGTTGCAGGTGAAGGTTGTTTCGAAGTAATCGAGCCTACTTTAATTGACTTAGATGTATCTGTTTTTAATACTACTTGTAATGAAGGTGGAACTATCGAGTTAGTAGCCTCAGGAGGAAACGGTGGTTATACCTACGATTGGAGTGACTTACCTGGAACGAATGATCCAGAAGATAGAACTGGGTTGCAACCAGCTACTTACAACATCACTGTTACAGATGTGAACGGATGTATTGCAGTAGCTAATAACTTGGTAATCGCAGACGGTTGTACGGAATGTGCAGAACCAGAAGTGGTGAATATTGTGAAAATTGAAGGAGCTTGTGGACAAGCTGATGGAAGTGTCACGATCGAAATGGCAGGCAACAATAGTGATTACAGCTACAACTGGTCACCTGCAGTTGGAAACTTGAATTCAGTAGGAAATGCCAGAACAAATTTACCAGCTGGTTCATATACAGTTACCATTTCTCAAGGTGCTTGTTCTGTTGTTGAAACATTTGTTTTAGGTACAACAGACGGACCTGAAGGAGAAATTACTTCAACAAATGGAGCAAATTGTGGATCTGCAAATGGTGCAGCTACTTTATCTCCTGCTACTTATACCTACACTTGGAATGATGGACAATCAGGAGCTTCAAGATCAGACTTAGCTTCTGGAACTTACCAAGTAACAGTATCGGATGGATCAGATTGTATAGATGTTTTAGAAGTGATTGTTGAGCAGATAAATACATTAGAAACTACCGCTACTGTAAATACAGCGCCTACTTGCGGACAAAGTGATGGTGCAGTATCCATCAACACAACTGGTGGGTCTGGAAATTACAACATTGCTTGGAGTGATGGAGGAACAGGTGCTTCAAGGTCAAGTTTATCAGCTGGTACTTATACCGTAACTGTTGCAGATAACAATGCTCTTGGATGTGAAGCAACGACAACTTTTACACTGATTGATTATGTTGACGGAGCTACAATAGTGATAGCAAATGCAAATAATGAAGTAAACGTAAGTTGTGTCGGATCATCTGATGGAACTGTAAATTACACCATAGACACGGCAGCTGGATTTGCAATGCCATATTCCGAATCAATCAGAGATGCAAACGGAACCATTTATACAAATGGTAACTTGGCAATCGGTAGCTACTGTATCGTTGTGATGGATGCCAATGGATGTTATGCAGGTGAAAATTGCTTCGAAGTAATTGAGCCTACATTAATAGACTTAGATGTTGCATTATTCAACAAGACCTGCGATGCAGCTGGTAGTATTGAGCTAGTAACTTCAGGAGGAAACGGTGGTTACACTTACGACTGGAGCGACTTGCCAGGTGCGAATGATCCAGAAGATAGATCTGGTTTAGACGCCGGAACTTACAACATCACAGTTACAGATGCTAATGGATGCATCGCAGTAGCAAATGGATTGACAATCAATGATGATTGTTCAACTCCTCCTACTGAATGTGATGAGCCAGAAGTATTGAATGTCGTGAAGATTGAAGGAACTTGTGGAAACAATGATGGAAGTATAACAATCGAAATGGTTGGTGGTACTGGAAATTATTCTTACACTTGGACACCTGCAGCAGGATCACCAAACTTAGGGGGCAATGCAAGAACAGGATTACCTTCAGATACCTATACAGTTGTAATTACTGACAATAGCGATGCAACTTGTTCAATCACAACAACAATTGTGTTAGGAACAACAGATGGACCTGAAGCGACAATCGTATCAACAGGTGCCGCAAATTGTGGAGCATCTAACGGTGTTGCTGATTTATCTCCTGCATCTTATACTTATACGTGGAGCGACGGACAGTCTGGAGCATCTAGAACAAATCTAGCTGCTGCAATATACCAAGTGACCGTTTCTGACGGCTCAGCATGTACAGATTTACTTGAAGTAGTGATTGATCAAAATAATACTTTAGAAGCAGCACCAACAATCAACACAATGCCTAATTGTGGTCAGAACGATGGTGCAGTAACAATTTCTGCAATTGGTGGAACTGGTAACTACAATATCACATGGAGTGATGGTGGTTCTGGAGTATCTAGATCAAGCTTAGGAGCTGGAACTTATATGGTAACAGTTACCGACAATGGTGCTGCTGGATGTGAAGCAACAACAACATTCACATTAATCGATAATGTACCTGGTGCAACAATTGCAATCGCGAATGCACCAAATAACGAAGTAAGTGTAAGTTGTGTTGGATCTTCTGATGGAAACGTCAATTACACAATCACTACAGATGCTGGATTTGCAACACCATATTCTGAGACTATCAGAGATGCGAGTGGAACTATTTATACAAATGGTAACCTTCCAATGGGCAGCTACTGCATCGTAGTCTTAGACGCCAATGGATGTTACGCAGGTGAAAATTGCTTCGAAGTAATTGAACCTACATTGATCGACCTAGATGTTGCATTATTCAACAAAGATTGCAACGTAATGGGTAGTATCGAAATCGTAACGACTGGTGGAAATGGTGGATACACTTATGACTGGAGTGACTTGTCAGGTACAAATGACCCAGAAGATAGAAGCGGATTGCAAGCAGGTACCTACAACTTGACCGTAACCGATGTGAATGGATGTGTGGCAGTAGCTAATGACTTAACAATCATTGATACTTGTACAGAACCTGTAGACTGCGTAGAGCCAGAAGTATTGAACATCGTCAAGATTGAAGGAGCATGTGGTGAAAACAATGGAAGCGCGACCATCGAAATGGTAATGGGTGCAGGAAACTACATCTATTCTTGGTCACCAGCTGCTGGAAATGCAAATGCAGTTGGAAACTCAAGAACACAATTACCAGCAGGTACGTACTCCGTTTCAATTACCAGTATGATAGACGCTTCTTGTTCAACTACAACTACGGTTGTCTTAGGAACAACAAATGGTCCTGATGTAACAATCTTCTCTAATACACCAGCAAGTTGTGCAACCGCAAATGGAACTACAATTTTGCAACCAGCAACATTGACTTACGCATGGAGCGATGGTGGTGCAGGTGACACTAGAACTGATTTAGCTGTTGGAACTTATGGAGTAACAGCAACAGATGCAAGTGGCTGTATTGATGTAGTCGAAGTAGTTATTGAAGAATCAAATACTTTAATAGCAGAAGCAGTAATTAATACATTACCAGAATGCGGACAATCAAATGGTGTTGTAACCATGAACGTTGCCGGTGGTTCTACGAATTACAGCTATGCTTGGAGCGATGGAGGTACTGGACAACAAAGAGATAACTTAGGTGCTGGATCTTACATGGTGACTGTAACGGATGTGGATGGAAATATGTGTAACACTACTGTTACATTCGTGCTGATCGACAACGTGGCAGGTGCTACTGTTACTATCAATGAATTTAGCAACCAATTCGAAGTAAGTTGTATAGGTGCAGCGGATGCTACAGCTGATTTCACAGTCACAGAAGAAACTGGATTTGCTGGACCTGCAAGTGTATCAATTGTGGATGCTTCAGGTATTACTTACACCAATGGAAACTTAGGAATGGGTAACTATTGTGTAGTTGTCATGGACGCGAATGGATGTTATGCAGGTGAAGCTTGCTTCGAAGTAATCGAACCAGCATTGATCGACTTAGATGTCTCACTGTTTGATCAAACTTGCAACGATCTAGGTGCAATCGAATTAATTACTACAGGTGGAAATCCACCATATACTTATGATTGGTCTGACTTAACAGGAGCAAATGATCCTGAAGATAGAACAGGATTGAGTGCTGGATTATACAGCTTAATTGTGACTGATGCCAACGGGTGTACTGCAGAAGCAAATAATTTACCAATCAATGATGATTGTGAAGTAGTTGTTACCTGCGACAATGTTGAAATCTTGAATGTTGTGAAGATTGAAGGAACTTGTGGAAATAATGACGGAAGCGCAACCGTTGAAATGGTTGGTGACAATGCACAATACACTTATACATGGACGCCTGCAATTGGAAATTCAAACGGTCTCGGAAATGGTCGTACCGGATTATCAGCAGGAACCTACACAGTAGATGTTGCATTGGCAAGCGACCAGTCTTGTACTGCTTCGACAACATTTGTATTAGGAACTACCGACGGACCAGAAGTGACAATCGCTTCAATGACTCCTTCTTCATGCAGCACACCAAACGGTTCAGCTCAATTAGAACCAGCAACGTTGACCTACACATGGAGTGATGGTGGTTCAGGTGCTACTCGTGCAGACTTAGTTGGAAACTACCAAGTAACTGCAACGGATGCAACTGGTTGTATTGATGTACTCGAAGTGATGATAGAAGCTCAAAACGATTTAGTTGCTGATGCTGTTATTCAAACACAACCAGATTGTGGAAGTGCAAATGGAATTGTAAATATCACAGCGAATGGTGGTAGTTCAAACTACTCATACGCATGGAGTGATGGCGGAACTGGTGTTACTCGTAACAACTTGGCTTCAGGAACTTACATGGTGACCGTAACGGATGTAGATGGCAACATGTGCAACACTGAGTTGACATTTACATTAGTCGATAATGTACCAGGTGCTACTGTTAACATTGCAAACACAATTGGAACCGGACCTGCAGGAAATCCTGCAATCATGGTAAGCTGTGTGGGCTCAACTGATGGTACGGTACAATTTACAATAGATACAGATCCTAACTTTGTGTTACCTCAGTCAGTAGAGATTGTAGATGCAACTGGTGCTATTTATACCAACGGAACACTAGGAACAGGTAGTTACTGCATCATCGTTAAAGATGGTAACGGATGCTTAGCTGGGGAAGGTTGTTTCGATGTAATTGAACCAGAATTAATCGACTTAGATGTGGCATTATTCAACCAGACTTGCAATGATCTTGGTAGTATCATGATTGTTACAAATGGAGGAACAGCGCCATATACATATGACTGGACTGACTTGACAGGTGCTAATGATCCTGAAGACAGAACAGGATTACAAGCGGGTACTTACAGCTTGAAAGTTACGGATGCAAATGGATGTATCGCTGAGGCGAACAACTTAAACATCATCGACGAATGTAACAACCCAATTGATTGTGAAGAACCAGAAGTGTTGAATATCGTGAAGATAGAAGGCGAGTGTGCAGCGAGCAACGGTAGTGCAACAGTTGAAATGGTAGGTAACAATACCGATTATACTTATACTTGGATGCCTTCAGCGGGAGTGCCAAATGCACTTGGAAATACAAGATCGAATCTTCCGGAAGGAACTTATACAGTAGTAATTGCTGATAACAACAACAGCACTTGCACGACTACAGAGACATTCGTATTAGGTACGACCAACGGTCCAGATGTGACCATCGTTTCTACAACACCTTCTTCATGTGCTTCTGCAAATGGTACGGCTCAATTAGCTCCGGCTGACTTGACTTATAGCTGGAATGATTTTGTATCAGGTGCGTCAAGAACTGACTTAGTGACTGGTACGTATCAAGTGACTGCAACAGACGCAACTGGTTGTAGCGATGTGATAGAAGTGGTGATCGATGAGCAAAATGACTTAGTAGCTGAAGCTGCTATTCAGACACAACCAGATTGTGGAATTGCTAATGGAGTTGTCAACATCTTAACAACAGGTGGTAGTAGCAATTACACCTACGAATGGAGTGATAATGGAACAGGTGTTTCAAGAAGTGATTTGGCTTCAGGTGTATACATGATTACGATTACTGACAACGCAGGAAACAACTGTCAAACAGAAATAACTTTCACATTGACGGACAATGTTCCTGGTGCTAACATAATGATTTCAAACAATCCTATTATGACAAGTTGTGTCGGTGCAACTGATGCGACAGTACAATTTACTATTGCAACGGATCCTGGATTTGTTGATCCTCAATCTGTAGAAATTGTAGATGCCAATGGTACCATTTACAACAATGGTACTTTAGGAGCAGGTAATTACTGTGTTATTGTCAAAGACGGAAACGGCTGCTTAGCGGGTGAATCTTGTTTCGATGTGATAGAGCCAGTATTGATCGACTTAGATGTTGCTTTGTTCAACCAAACATGTGATAATCTAGGAAGTATCATGATTGTAACCAACGGTGGAACTGCACCATACACTTATGATTGGGCTGACTTACCAGGAACGGATGATCCGGAAGACAGAACAGGATTACAGGCAGGTACTTACAGCTTGACCGTAACAGATGCAAACGGTTGTGTCGCTTCCGCAAATGACTTACCAGTTATTGATGAGTGTAACTTGGATTGCGATTACTACTCAGGACCTGCAACAATCATGGCGCCTGATTGCAACAGCCCTGCACAATTGTGTATGGAATTAGATTACACGAATTTCAACAATTACGTTGTTACAGATAACGGTGTACTTTACACAGATCCATTAATTGGATGTGACTTCGATACTTTATTAAGTTATACTTACTTCACGATTCCAAATCAAGGAGCAAGTGGACCTTACACAGTTGATAACTGGACCGTTAACGGAACAGATTTCAATGGAGCATTCAATACAGTTGATGAATTAGTTGCCTTGATGAATCAGTGGGATCCTACCGGAAACTGGACATTGAATACTACAACCTTCCAGATTGAAGGTGGTAATTTCACCAACCAGTATGGAATTATGAGTGTTACTCAAACAGCTACGAATGCATTCGCAGGATTAGAAATCAACATCCAACCAATCCCACAAGGATTAGGAATTGATCTACCAATTGGAATTCACGAAGTGATTGTAACTGACCAAACGACTGGATGTATAGATACCATTGATGTTGAAGTAATTTGTCCTCCACCAGGTGGTACTAACATTATAGATACATTGATTACAATCTTTGATACGGATACACTTTGCTTTGACTTAGTGGGTGGTGGAGCGATTGTCGACATCAACAACTTGTGTCCTCAAAGCTCAGATGGAAACGCTACAATCTCATTGATACCAGGTACTTCATGTATCCAGTACTCAGGTGATTTACTAGGAACGGATACCTTCTGTATTGAAGTCTGTGATGCAATTGGAACCTGCGATACGACGACGTTGATTGTAAACGTAGTTCCATTCATTAATATCTTCAATCAGGAAATTATTGTGGGTGGTGTTGATACGATGTGTGTGGATACGACCATTTTCCAAGGAAACATCATTTCAATCGAAAATGATTGTCCAGATGAATCTGGTGAAAGTGCAATCTTTACACTGATTCCTGGTACAGCTTGTTATGAAGTGACTGCGATATCAGAGGGAATTGACTCAGCTTGTATAATAGTGTGCGATGATCTCGGATTCTGTGATACGACCATACTGATTGCGAATATCATTATGCCGACACCAGAAACTGTTTATGACACCATTCCGAATGGAACAGGACCATACACTTTCTGTCCAGATCAGACACAATTGATTGGAACACCCGTTTCGATTGTCAATATCTGTCCTGATGAATCGGGTGATGAAATTGAATTTACAATCGATCCGACCACCTTCTGTGTAGACTACGAAGCCTTTACAGTAGGAACCGATTCAGCGTGTATTGTACTTTGTGATGATGCCGGAATCTGTGATACGACTTACTTAGTTGTTACCTCAGAAATGATGGATGGTATCCCACCAATTGCTACGGACGATGATACGATCACAGTAATCAATACACCAGTAACATTGAATCCATTGGCAAATGATACCATTAATGGTAACTTGACAAACATCGAAATTCTATTCGATCCAATGCATGGTACAGTGGTGATTAATACATTTGACAATACATTTACATATACACCGTTCAGCGATATTTGTGAAGAAACGGATAGTTTCACTTATGTGATTACCAACGAATTCAACTTATCAGATACCGCAACGGTTTACATTGATATTATCTGTGAAACAATTACCATCTTCAGTGGTTTCTCACCAAACGGTGATGGGGTCAATGATGGATTCCAGATACTAGGAGTAGAAAACTTCCCAGACAATCAGTTGTGCATCTTCAATAGATGGGGTAACCAAGTCCACCTGAAAAAAGGATACAGTAATGATGATCCTTGGTACGGAACATGGGATGGAAAAGATCTACCAGACGGAACTTACTTCTACGTATTTGATGATGGTGCCGGTAAACAATATTCCGGTTACGTCCAGATACAGCGATAGGAATACTAATGCAAATTTAGATTACAATTTGCATAATAAGGCCACTAAAACGCCTTACATACTTTGAGAGAAAATTGGAGTAGTACTTAACAGTGCTACTCCTTTTTTTAGGCGCGGTGGTTTAGGTGAAAAAATATTCTCATAGATATAATTTAAAAACCCTATCGTAAAAATGGATTTTTTTACTGAATCTTTACATGCCCAAGATAGTTATGGAAGTCAGAGGGATTAGTTGAAAATCCTAATTTATCGATGATTGAGGTTTGCCCTTCGGAGTCCGGTTCACATGAATATACGCTAACCATATCATATGATAATGGAAATGCTACGATTAAGCACATTAAAGTGATAGTGAAAAAAAATGGATTATCTCTAAAATTGAATGCTTCGTCATCTTATTTATGTGCTAGCGGAGATCCGGTAAAAATTAACGCAATAGCTTCAAACGATGGAGAAATTGTAGGCTTTGATTATTTATGGTCAAATGGCAGTACAGAAGAAGCTATTTTGGTAAGTGAACCAGGTATTTATAGTGTTACAGTTACAGCAAATAAATGTGAGATAGTAGAATCTATTGAAATCAAAGAACCAGAAATAAATATTTATCCTACTGATTTGACTAAATGTGGCGATGAACCACTGCCGATTACAGTCATTTCAGACATTGAAATTTCGAATGTAGATTGGCCTGAAGGTATAGAGGCCGGTTTTTGGTTTGTCTATAAATGTTGATGAACCTGGAAACTATAAATGTTTAATTGAAACAAATACAGGCTGCTCTAGCGAAGAAATTATAACAATTGGAGATGCAGAAAATCCTGATGATATTTTGTCCTTTTTTAGAGAAAAAGGATTTTATGAGCTACCCTTGGACGGAATTGATGTTGAACTGCGTGAGTCCAGAAGAATCCTTCCTGATGACGATCCAGTGCTTTGTGAATTAGATATGGATGTATCTGCAGAAACTCCTATTATCAATGACAGTGGCGTAGAGAATATTCTACTACGAGATGAATCGCCCATAAACCTCGTAGAAATTATCAAATCAAATCTTACTTACTTTGCGGATGAATATGGTTTTCGAACAGAAACTGGAAAACAAGATGCCTTTGCTTACATAACAGACAATGAGAACGTTTGCTTTTGTGAAGATTATTTAAAAGAAGTTGAGGCTAAGTTTAATGATCGAACTTTAGCTTACTGGGTTCATATTTATAAAGATGCAGATGTTCCAGGAAGTGAGAAGATGCTTATTTTATCTAACAATAAAAATTCGGAAGGGGTCGTACTTAATTTCCCAGGGATTGGAGTGCAAGCAGAATTAAGAAAATCAGTAATCGATAAGGAAATCTATCCAATTCAAATGCCATCTTCAAATTTCACAAGCATAGCTGAGGAAATGACTTTTTGTGCAATGAACACACTTGCTGATATTCATCCTTTTCTCAAAACTTCTAATGAATTAGACCCTAATGACATACCAACTTTATGTAATAATGTTGCCTTTAACTCAACAGAAGAAATACATTATTTTGGTTTGACTCCTACATGCTGTCTTTTTAGTTTGCCTGAAAGTTTCGTTCCGGTCTTTAATCAAGATTTGCTACCAGGAAACCCAACGGCAGCATTGTATGGCTATACTGATTTGACAGAAATTAACTCGGATATGTCAATTAATCCTAAATATTATTGGGGAATTATAAAAGACGATTTCTTTACTGGATATTATGAATTCAACAAAAAAGGAACGCAAGTTCGTGATTTTCCAGAAAATGTTGCATTTCCTATGCGTTTTCCAAATCCAGCTGTTGTCACTGGTGAATTATTTGAAACCGGAGATGGTAATGAAATAATGAATATTACCACCTATCCTTTTAAGGAATCATCACTTAATTCTGAAGGGGAATTTGTTATACCATCCTTAGATGAAACCTGGGATTGTACAGGAAATATTACATTGTTTAATGATTCATTAGAGAATTGTCAAGACGATGTAGATTGGGCAGATCCAATAGATCCAACAATATCTAATCAAGACCCAATTCCTAATTGGCCTTTTGTGCCTTTGCCGCTTAATGTTAATAATCTCACTTTTGATGAGATTGTTCCA
>CALFWW010000068.1 GCA_937928575.1 uncultured Saprospiraceae bacterium
CCAATACAAAACTTCCCAAAAATATTCCCCAACAAATCATCTGTAGAAATCTCACCGGTAATAGTCCCTAGGTGATGTAATGCTTGGCGAATATCCAACGCTACAAAATCAGAAGAGATGTTTTGTTCCAAATTATCCAACGCAGCTTGCAAACTATTTTTAGAATTAAATAGCGCTTCATGATGACGTACATTAGAAACAATGGTGTTGTCTAAATTGATTTTGTTGTGTAAAACCAATTGGTGTAATTTTTCCTTCAGAAATGGAATATTCATTTTGTTGATGGCGGAGGTGGAGATGAAATTTTCTTGACTAATACGGTCGTTATAAAATTGCTCCATTTTTAAGTAAGGATTCAAATCCATTTTATTGGCAACAATTAGTACTTGTAGACTACCAGCCGTCAATTTCTGAATATCTGATTGGACTTCCTCAACACTTAATGCATTGACATCAAACACATAAAGAAGGATGGCAGATTGCTCAATTTTTTCCATCGTTTTAGTGACCCCAACTGCTTCTATCTGATCTTGCGCATCTCTGATTCCTGCTGTGTCTACCAATCGAAATTCAATACCATCGATATTCAAAACTTCTTCAATAGTATCGCGAGTCGTACCAGCAATTTCACTGACGATGGCACGCTCTTCATTCAGCATCGCATTCAGTAGGGTAGACTTACCCGCATTTGGTCGGCCCGCAATAACGGTGTTAACCCCATTTTTAATAACATTCCCAAGATGAAATGAGTCGATCAAATTATTCAACAAGAGCATGATTTGATTGATCAGATTTTTCAATTTATCTCTATTCGCAAATTCTACATCTTCCTCAGAAAAATCTAATTCCAATTCCAATAAGCTGGCAAAGTCAATTAATTCTTGACGCAACTTTTGTATCTCATCAGAAAAACCTCCCCGCATTTGTTTCAATGCCAATTCATGATTGGAGGCAGATGAAGAAGCGATTAGATCTGCGACCGCTTCTGCTTGCGATAAATCCATTTGTCCATTCAAAAATGCGCGTAAAGTAAACTCACCAGGATTGGCCAATCGCACGCCATTTTGATTGAATAATTCGATTATTTTTTGATGGATAAAAGGGGATCCATGGCAGGAGATTTCAACAATGTTTTCTTTGGTATAAGATTTAGGTGTTTTGAAAATCGTGACCAATACTTCATCGATGATTTCATTTTTTTTACTGCGAATGGTGCCGAAATGAGCGGTATGGGTCGCTTCTTTATCTAAATCTTTGGCAGGAAAAAATTGATTGACTTTTGTTATTGCTTCCTTCCCCGACAAACGAATCACACCGATCGCACCCACTCCAGGCGGCGTCGCCAATGCAATAATCGTATCGTTTAATTCACCTCGTGTATACATGTCAAAAAATTGTGTGACGAAGATAGGAATAAAAAGTTCCAAAGGAAACGATATAATGGCCAACAATGGTGTAACCGTTTGCATAATGGCCAACGAAAAAAGCCTCAAGGAAAACTCCTTAAGGCTTCAAAATAGCTTTAAAATAATTTTTTACTTACGACTGTCCATCTGGTCCATGTCCTTCTAAGAAGTTCAGATTGAACCCAATTTTCTGGTGTGGCTCATCATCATCATAATCTTCCCAGTTGGTGACTTCTTTTACAAATTCCTCGACATGACGAATGATAAAAGGAGGTTTCACTTCCTCAGGACGATAGATTGCCAAAGTTTGTGGTGGACGCGGTTGACCATATCCTTCAATCATTGGATAATTGATCAATACGATTACTTTTCCGTTAAACAATTGTTGGTAGATTAGAGACCCATGATGTTTGATTAAGTGACGATTAACTTGTTTGTTCACTTTTTCATAAATTCCACTTTTGCTTTCACCAAGGTTTAAAACAATTGCTTCCAAATTTTCTACATCTTCTTTGGTCTCCACTTCTGCAAATAAATTGGTATCCTTGACGAGTCGCTCTAGTTGGCCAATAATTTCTGCTTTCAACGATTTTTTCCAGGTTTCACGATACGCTACCGTGTTAGAAAGTACCTCATTAAAGCGTTCAACTTTATTTTTCAAATTCGATAACTCGTCAATTCCAACAAGCTCATCTCCTTCGTCTTTTTTGGTGTTGAATAATTTTCCCATTTATCTATTTTTTTATGGGTACAAATTTAGTTAATTCGTAGCCTTAATTAATAAATTTGAAATCTTTATCTAAAAAAGATGTCCTCTATTACATAATGCATGAATAATGCCTATGTTTTGTAGTATGTGGCTTTTAATAAAATTATAACGTAGAATTATGAAAATATTGATGGTTTGTTTGGGAAATATTTGTCGATCACCATTGGCGGAGGGTATCATGCAAAACAAAATAAATACTAAAAATCTAGATTGGGAAGTCGATTCCGCAGGGACGGGTGCATGGCATGCGGGTGAATTGCCCGATCCACGATCTATTGAAGTGGCTAAAAAATATGGAATTGATATTACCAATCAAAGAGCCAGACAGTTCAGAGCTCAAGATTTTGATGAATTTGATTATATTTTTGCGATGGATGCTTCTAATTTTAATAACATCAGGAATTTGGCCAAAAATGAGGCTCAAAAAGAAAAGGTATCCATGATTATGAATTGGGAAAATCCTGGAATGAATAAACAAGTTCCAGATCCTTATTATGACAGCGATGGTTTTGAATTGGTTTATGATATGATTGATCGGGCTTGTGAGCGAGTGGTGGAGCAGTTGGGGTGAGTCTCTTTGTTGATGGCGCTTGTTACGTAGTATCCGCTTTCTACTCCCGAATCTTAGGGATAGGATCCTCCTTTTAAAAAAGGAGGGGAGGACGTGGGGCAATGTCATGGAAATAGGCTTCATACTGTTATAATTTATTCTGAATTATGCAATATACGCTTGTCATTCTGAGCATAGGCTCAAACATTGCATTTACGTTTGCTTTGCGAGCTCGAGGGCATCCCTTCTTTTTTTTAAAAGGTTAAGGGATGATTCCGAGTTTTTTGGGATGCAGGGATACTACGAAACAGGGTCAAAAAAAAATGGGTAGCCTCAAATCAAGACTACCCATTTCCAAAACAAATAAATTGCATCAAACATTAAAAGCATATTCGATAATTTTCTTTTGCTGCTTATCATGTATTTTCTTGAATCCAGTAGCAGGGGATGCACTGGATTTGCGAGAAATTACTTGCAAATCAGATTTGCGATAAATTTCCATAACATGTGTCCAAGCGCCCATATTTCCTGGTTCTTCTTGTACCCAATATTGTTTAGCACCAGCATATTTTTTCATCATGGCATCCATCCCATCTTTAGGGAATGGGTACAATTGTTCGATACGACAAATTGCAATATCGTCTCTTTTATTTTCTTGCTTGTATTTTAACAAGTCGTAGTAAATTTTTCCAGAGCAAAACAATGCATTTTTTATTTTTTTAGCATCTTTTACATCCGCATCATCAAAATATTCTTTAAACTCATTTCCTTTTTTGTCAACGAATTCTTCCAAAGTAGAAACGCACAATGGGTGACGGAACAATGACTTTGGAGACATGACGATTAATGGTTTTCTAAAAGGCCGTGCTAGTTGTCTTCTAATGGCGTGGAAGAAATTGGCAGGGGTACTAATGTTAGCAACAACCATGTTGTCTTCAGCACATAATTGCAACCATCGTTCTAATCTTGCGCTCGAGTGTTCAGGACCTTGACCTTCATATCCATGTGGCAACAACATCACCAAACCACTCATTCTTTGCCACTTACTTTCTGAAGCCGAAATAAATTGATCGACCATTGATTGCGCACCATTGTAGAAATCACCAAATTGTGCTTCCCAAATCACCAAACTATTTGGAGTGGCCATCGAATAACCAAATTCAAAACCTAAAACTGCAAATTCTGATAATAATGAATTGAAGATTCTGAATTCACCTTGGTCTTTCGACATATTGGACAAACGATTGTATTCTTCAAAAGTTTTGTCATCATTAAGCACTGCATGTCTGTGAGAGAAAGTACCTCTTCTCACATCTTGACCACTCATTCTCACATCCTTGCCTTCCAACATGATAGAGCCGTAAGCAATCAATTCTGCCATTGCCCAATCCAATAAATTCTTATCCAATAATTTCTGCTTTCCTTTTAACAACCGATTAATCTTGCCAAGCGGGTTAAAATCTTTAGGAATGGTCATCAAGTGATTGATGAGTTGGTCCAGTTGTTTTTTAGGGATTCCGGTCGAGCCGACTGCTTTTCCTTCTTTATTGGCTTCTCTAAGTTTTTGCCATTCCACTTCAGGAGCTTGATAAGTATATGGGAGTGGTTTTTGTTTTACAGCGTCTAGTCTTTCTTGCAAATTATCCCAAAATGCTTTTTCAGATTTCTCTGCCATATCACTTTCTACTTGTCCAGTAGAAGTTAATTTTTCAACATAAATCTCACGTGGATTTTTATGGGTCTTAATGGAACGATACATCTCTGGTTGGGTAAATGCCGGATCATCTCCTTCATTATGTCCATGCTTTCTGTAGCAGACCATATCAATGTAAACATCCATATTAAATTTCTGACGATACTCGATAGCTAATTCGGCAGCAAAAACGACAGCATCCGGATCATCCCCATTAACATGGAATGTAGGTGCTTGTACCAAACTCGCAACACCAGTACTATAGGTGGCAGAACGTGCATCCTCAAAGTCAGTAGTGAAACCTATTTGATTGTTGATAACAAAGTGAATGGAACCACCTACATAATATCCTTCCAGTTGACTCATCTGTGCCGTTTCATAAACAACACCTTGACCCGCTATCGCTGCATCTCCATGAATCAGTATTGGTAATATTTTATCGTAATCACTGTTATATAAGATATCAGCTTTCGCTCTTGAGAATCCAATGACTACTGGGTTGACTGCTTCTAAGTGCGAAGGATTTGGTACCAACTTCAAGTGTACTTTTTTACCTCCGGGTGTTTCTTTCATGGTAGAATAACCGAGATGATATTTTACATCCCCATCCCCAAAACTTAAATCAGGAACTGCGGTACCTTCAAATTCATTGAAAATATGCTCGTACGTTTTGCCCATGATATTGGCCAAGACATTTAAACGACCACGATGGGCCATCCCGATGATTACTTCCTGGACTTGGTCTTCACTTCCTTTATTGATAATCGCATCGATTGCAGCGATCGTGGTTTCTCCGCCTTCAAGTGAAAATCTTTTTTGACCAACATATTTGGTGTGCAAAAATCTTTCGAATCCAACAGCACCGTTCAACATTTCCAAAATTCTTTTTCGCTTCGCCAATTTCAAACCATAAGAATTATCCAATTGACGTTTTTCAATTTTATCCCGCAGCCACATTCTTTTCTCGCGATTTTCGATATGACAATATTCAAAACCGATATTGCCTGCATAAATTATCTGTAACCGATCAATGATTTGCTTCAACGTTGCGTCCTTCAAACCAATCTCTTCACCAGATTTAAATTGAGCATTCAAATCAGAATCAGACAATCCATAATCTGCCAAATTCAAATAAGGCTTTCTATCTTTTCGATCTCTAATCGGATTCGTAGTAGACAACAAATGTCCTCTATTTCTGAATCCATGAATAATGGAGAGCACCGCAAATTCTTTGGTGCCTAATGAAGTGGTAGTTCCAGTCCCCTTTGTGGATATTACTGTTGAACCATTCCCATTCTCATTGGCATGGGTACTTCCATTTGAATCTTCGATAGGGTCAGATGCGAAATCAAATCCTTCAAAAAATGCGCGCCAACCCTCTTCAACTGAAGTTGGATCAGATTTATATTTTTGATACATGGACTCGATAAAAGTGGGATGCGCGTTATAAACGTAGGAGTAATCTTTCATTTCAGTAGTTGTGGAATATTTTATATTTAATATTGTACTAATACAAATATATAAGAAACCACTCAATAACGCCCGTAAAATGTCTGATTTGGCTGAAAAATTCACTCCTTATTAAATATTCTACTTTATATAGTGTAAAGGCTTTTTATATTGAACTAAAAAGTATAAATTTGCGGTCTCATTTTAAAAAATGTAACTAATGGCGAATCACGCATCCTCAAAGAAAAGAGCAAGACAAGACGCAAAAAAACGTCTGACTAGTAGATACTATAAGAAGTCTGCTCGTACAGCTATCAAGAAGTTAAGAGAAACAACTGATAAAGCAGAAGCTGCTAAGTTTTTACCTAAGGTTATTCAGATGGTAGATAAGTTGGCTAAAACGAACAGAATTCACAAAAATAAAGCTGGAAACTTAAAGAGTAAACTCACTCGTTTCGTTAACGGACTATAATTGAACAGACTTTTTGTTCAAAAAGGTGTATTCCCGAATTTGGGAATACACCTTTTTTGCGTTTTAAATCGTTCTATTGCCGTAAATCTTATTAAAATAGGGTTTCATATTTGTTTTGTGTCTTTAATTAGACAGCTCTTCTCATTCTACATATATATAATTCCGTAAATTGAGGTAATAATTTTCCAGTATGCGTCATATGGTACTCATTTTTCTGGTTTTTTCAGTTACATCGTTAGGGGCTCAATCTATGAGTTTCTCTCCGAATGTTGATTTGTATGGGACAGCGATTTTGGAAAATTATAGTGTCTATCAAATTGATGTCTTGAATGAAACCGAGGACTCATTACAACTCTCTTGGAAATTTGTTGAGAATACAACTCCCGAAGAATGGACGATTACATTGTGTGATAACATGAATTGTTATGGTTATATCCCATTGAGTGGTATTATGAATCCAATTTTGGAGGATACTGCTTTTATTAAGTTGGATATCAATCCTCATTCAACACCAGGAGAAGGAATTGTTACATTTGAGATTTTTGAAACCGAAGACCAATCTGTAATACACGAAATTCGATTTCATATTTCAACTACTCCGGTATCCAATGAAAACTACGCGGACATAAAAGTTGAAATTTTCCCAAACCCCGCAAGTGACTTTGTAGTTGTTGAACATTCGCAATTAGAAAAATACAACATTAGTATTACAAATGCTAATGGGCAGCCAGTTTATCTCTCCGAATTACCTCCAAATGAAAAGCGCGAAATCCTAACAAATGATTTCGCAAATGGCATTTATTATTTGTCGTTTTTAAAAGATCAAGCAATTATTTCTACCAAAAAAATCTTGATCAATCATTAGTCCTTTTCATTACGTATATCACTGACTATGAAAAAAATAGTTTCTGTTGTCTTTTTAATTTTTGTTTTTTCAACCTTTATTTTTGCTGATAATTCTACGATAGAAATTATCAATCAAAATAGTGCGTCCATCACATTGAAATGCACGGTCGAAAATTTCCATGAACAATTGGTGAACACAGCAAATGGAAATGAAGTCATCATCACTTTGGATAACGGAACTTCAATCCTAGAAGCAGGAACACCAGATTTACCGAAATTGACGACCTCATTGATTATTCCCAATAAAGCAAACATGGCTGTTGTTGTAGCATCTTCAACTTTTACGGATTATCCAAATGTACAGGTTGCACCATCCAAAGGAAATCTGTATCGTAATATCAATCCAGCAGAAATTCCGTACGAATATGGAATACCTTATCAAGTCGATGATTTTTTCCCTGAGAATAGAGCGGCACTAAGAGATCCTTATATTTTTAGAAATTTTCGTGGGCAAACAGTTGTTATAAATCCAATCGCATACAATCCTGTAACCAAAATCCTACGAGTCTATCATGAGTTGATAATTAAAGTAGTTGAAGTAGAAGGACAGCCCATTAATGCTTTCACTCCTAAGAAAGATAAGATCGTTACTCAATTCGATGAATTATACAAAAAACGTTTTTTAAATTACCATGCCAATCAATACTTATATCCTCAGTTAAGTGAACTAGGTGATATGCTGATTATTTCGGGTTCTCAATACATGGATCAGATGGCTGATTTTGTTGATTGGAAAAATAGAAAAGGAATCAAAACAAAGATTGTAGATATCGCAACCATTGGTAATTCCATAGAAGCAATCCACAACTTTCTAGATATTGAATACGCGACTACTGATTTGACATATCTTTTGTTGGTAGGTGATGAAAATGATATTGTTACCGATCAGGCTTATGATGACAATGCGTGTGATAATTGTTACGGGTATCGAGATGGAGATGATCACTTTTCCGAAATATTTGTCGGCCGATTTAATGGCGAGAATGCTACTCATATTCAAACGATGATTGATCGGACGATGGAATATGAGATGAATCCAATGCCTGGTGATTGGCTGACGACTTCAGTAGGTGTTGCTTCCAATTTAGGACCTGGTGATGACGGAGAATATGATTTCGAACATATGAATAATATCAAGTCCGAGTTGTTGGCGTATCACTATGAAGATGTATATGAATTCTATCAAGGAAGTAATGACGAAGTTAGTCCAACACCAGGAGACCCAACTGCCGATGCGCCATCCAATCCAAATAGCACCATGATCTTGGATGTATTTAATACACAAGGTGCAAGTCTTTTTAATTATGCAGGTCATGGTGATCATGCTGTTTTACTGACCGGCAATTTTGATAACAATGCAATTGATGCAATGACGAATACTGGAATGTATCCATTTTTAATTGCGGTAGCATGTTGCACAGGTGATTTTGAGGGAGACTTTGGTGCCGGTGACTGTTTAGGAGACCGATGGATTCGTGCTACCGATATGGATGGCAACCCAACAGGTGGTATTGGTGGTTGTTTCTCAAGTATTTTGCAAACATGGGTGCCGCCAATGGAAGGACAAGACGAAATGACAAAACTAATTACAGAATCAGCACAATATAACATTAGACACACATTAGGTGGGATCGTGATTCATGGATGCGGATCAATGATTGATGATTATGGTATGGATGGAGAATCTATGATGGATACCTGGAATATTTTTGGAGACCCATCTGTTGTTTTAAGAACGGATCATCCAAGTGAGATTGAAGTGACACATTTACCCGCAATCTCTATAGGGACTTCGGAACTTACTTTTAATTGCAATGTGGCAGATGCGATGATTGCTCTGTATTATCAAAATGAAATTATCGGGACAGGATTTGTTGCAGGAGGAGCAGTGACGATTGATTTTCAGCCGGTACTTTTCCCAGATCAAATTAAGGTGACAGCAACTGCTTACAATCACTATCCATATCAAGGGACAGTAGATGTTATTGCGACGGAAGGTCCTTTTTTGGTCTTAAATAATATGGAAGTCCAAGATCCTACTGGTAATAACAATGGTGAACTTGATTTTGGAGAAAGCATTCTATTGGATGTCAGCCTAAAAAATGTAGGTGTGGAATTATCACCGATGGTCAATGCTGCAATTTCTACTTCAGATAATAAAGTGTCTTTAGTGGATACAAATGAAAATTACGGAGATATCTTGGAGGATGAAATTTTGTTCAAGGAAAGTGCTTTCAATTTTACTGTCAGCTCATTTGTAGAAGATCAACATGAAGTTAATTTCTCACTTGATTTGGCTGATGACAATGGCAATGAATGGGTAAGTAGTTTCTCTTTTACCATTAATGCACCTCAGTTGAGTTTAAGTAATTTTGTTATTGATGATGAAGTAGGAGGTAATGGTGATGGACGTTTTAATAGTGGTGAAGAAGTTGAAGTAAGAATTTATACTGCCAATAATGGTCATGCCGATTCCCCTTTTGCAATTGGAGTGTTAGAAACAACAAGCCCTTATTTGACCATAACAGATAACTCTGTGGATTTAGGTGTCGTCGAAAAAAATGGTGGAGTAGCATTAGCCACTTTCAATATTCTAGTAGATGCCAATGCTCCAATCTCTGAAAGTTTTGAACTCATGTATTCAACAACAGCAGCGAATTATGTAATTAATACTACGCACGAAAACGCGATCAACATTATCGTAGCCGATGATTTTGAAACAGGTGATTTTAGTAATGAAAGCTGGACCTCTGAAGGGGCCGCAGCATGGTTTGTTACGACAGAAGCACCAGCGGTAGGAGCGTATTGTTCGCAATCTGGGAATATAACCAACAATGAAGCTACCGAAATGATTCTGACTTTGAATATTGTCGATGATGGTCATCTTGTTTTCAATCGAAAAGTTTCTAGTGAAAGTGGCTTCGATTTTTTAGAATTTTACATAGATAATGTCTTGATTGAACAATGGTCAGGATTGCTGGATTGGGAAGTGGTATCCTTTCCGATATCGGCTGGACAAAGAACTTTCAAATGGGTGTATGTCAAAGATGCGACACAAGATTTTGGAGAAGATGCAGCATGGATCGATGAAGTGATTTTATCGCCTTTTGAAGTATCAGTCAATACAAAAGAGCAAACTGCGCTCGAATTTTCAGTGGATACAAATCCGAATCCGTTTTTTAATAACACTACAGTTTCAATTTCTTTAAAAACACCGTCTCACGTATCCGCAAGTGTTTTTAACTTAACCGGTATTAAAGTAAGCGAATTGTTAAACGAAGAAAATCTCGCAACCGGAACTCATACTTTTGAAGCCATTGGCCAAGATTTGCCCAGAGGTCTTTATCTACTAAATCTTCAAATCGACGGTCAGACAATTACTAAAAAATTAGTTAAACAATAGATTTTCTAAGACATTTATTAAAGCCCTTAAGATCTGACCAGACCTTATACAGATTGAACCCCCAAATGGCGGTTATCTATGAGAAAAATTTATCGATATCTGCGTTGAAAAGCCCTGTCTGCTTGGCGCAGTCAGGCAGGCTCACCGTAACTAAGGCTATGTCTACGTTTTCTGCCTTGATCTCGAAAAATTTTCCTTCCAAAT
>CALFWW010000069.1 GCA_937928575.1 uncultured Saprospiraceae bacterium
AACAATATGCAAACATCAAACATAGCAAAAGAAGTAAAAATGAACATTCCATTTTTGGACCTGAAAAGACAATATGAAACCATCGCTGATGATGTGAAAGTTGCCCTTGAAAAAGTAATTGCTAAAACAGCATTTGCTGGTGGACCTTTTACTGCTGCATTCGAAGAAAATTTTGCGAAATTCTGCAATACGCAATATGCCATCGGTTGCAATAGTGGGACTTCCGCTTTACACCTAGCCATGATTGCTTTGGGAATTGGGGAAGGAGATGAAGTTATTTTACCTGCCAATACATTTATCGCTACGGCATGGGGACCAAGTTATGTCAATGCAACCCCCGTTTTTGTTGATTGTGACGAATATTACAACATTGATATTACAAAAATTGAAGCGGCAATTACGCCAAAAACAAAATGTATTATCGGTGTTCATTTGTACGGACAACCTTTTGATATTGATGGAGTAAAAGGAATTGCGGAAAAACACAATATTCCTTTTATAGAAGATGCTGCACAAGCGGCTGGTGCCAAGTACAAAAATGAAGTGATCGGAGGGTTTGGAGAAATGGCATGTTATAGTTTTTATCCTGGAAAAAATTTAGGAGCCTATGGAGAAGGAGGCGCATTGACAACGAATAGTGAAGGCTATACCAAGCATCTCCAGAAACTTCGGAATCATGGTTGCGAAAAAAGATATCATCATGACATCATTGGATACAACATGAGATTAGATGGTTTTCAAGGAGCGATTCTCGATGTCAAGTTACCACACCTTAACAAGTGGAATGCCAGACGCCGAGCAATTGCCAATCGCTATGCCGCTGAAATAACAAATGAAATTGTAAATTTGCCAAAAATAAATTCGTGGGCGGAATCTACTTTTCACTTGTATGTAGTGACGGTTCCGGATCGACAACATTTTATTGATTCTATGAAAGAAGTCGGCGTTGGAGTTGCTCAACATTATCCGATTCCATGTCATATGCAAAAAGCATATGCACATTTGAATTACAAAAAAGGGGATTTTCCAAATTCGGAATACTTGGCTTCGCATTGTGCATCCCTTCCGATGTTTGCTGAATTGACGGATGAAGAAGTTAGTTTTGTAATCGACCAAATAAACGCTTATCAACCTGCATAAATATTTTTAGTTTTTAGAAAACATAACCAACAATTTTGGCCAAAAAGAAAACCAATAAGAAAGCAGTTAAATCAGAAGCGACTAAAAGCAATAAAGTTGTTAGCACAAAACAAGCTGCTCCCATAAAGAAAAAGCGTGTCAAGAAAAGAGTGAAAAGCCCTTTTGCTTCCCTTGCCAACTATCCTCAATATACCTCTGAACAAGATGGGCTATACAAAAACATTTTTCGTGGTCTTTGTGGTTTTATGTTAATCGCCATGATCTTGATGTCCTTTAAATCGGGAATCAACAATGATGACAAGATGCAAAATGAATATGAGCAAAAATTAATGGCATATTACACAACGGGAGGGGAAGATAAAAGTGCATTGGATTTGCCTAAAACAAAGATGCATTTTTATGGTGGAATGTTTGAGGTCGTTACGGGTTTTACAAACAAATTGTTAGGTTCTTCTGATATCAATCATCCTCGATATCATAAAGTACGACATTTTTGGAATGCAATCTTTGGTTTCTTTGCCATGTTTTTCATTGCAATGACTGCAAAAGAATTGGCAGGATGGCGAGCCGCGATTATAGCATTGGTTTTCGCTTTTCTCTCTCCCAGATTATTAGGCCACGCTTTAATGAATCCAAAAGATATTCCATTTGCTATGGGGTACATTATGTCCTTGTACTACATGATACGGACTTGGCGAGAGTTGCCAAACGCAAGATGGAGCACTATTGTAGGAATGTCCGTAGCGATAGGGGTGGCGGTAGGTGTGAGAGCGGGTGGACTATTAGTAGTCGCTATTTTCGGGCTATTTACCGTAATTGATTTCATATTCAAATTCGGATTCTTAACTGTATTCAAAGAGTTGGATAAGACCTTTGCTTACTTAAAAGCGACCGTCATACCGATTTTTATAGGTTTGTTGTTGGCAATTGTGTTTTGGCCATATGCATTGGCTAGTCCGATTGAAAATATCGGCAAGTCTTTAGCAGAGTTGTCAAAATATGGGGTCAACATCCGGTTATTATTTGATGGCGGAATGGTGTATGCACAAGCATTGCCATGGACTTATCTTCCGAAATGGGTATTGTACACAATCCCCTTATTTGCAATTATTGGTTTTCCTTTGTTTTTCGGATTGGCATTTAAGACTTTTAAAAAGTATGCGACCGTTCCATTAATGGCATTGAGTTTTGCAGCAATCTTTCCTTTCTTTTGGGTCATTTATCAAGATTCAACATTGTATGATGGTTGGAGACATTTAATTTTTCCTTATACCGCAATGGTGGTATTAATCGCCTTAGCCTGGGACTCCTTATTGGATATATTTAAATCCAACAAAATGGTGACGTATGGAGTAATTGGCCTTATGACTTTGACTGCCTTGGATCCTGCCATCTTTATTGTAAGAAATTTAGCTTTCCCATATACCTATTTTAATCCTCTAATTGGTGGAATCGGTGGTGCTTTTGGTGAATATGAAACAGATTATTGGGGGGTATCCATCAAGCAAGGAGTGGAGTATTTAGAGCAACAAGGAATTCTATCAATGGATAATAAGGAGCCTGTTATAATCGCTACCAATTTCTTATACCCTTTAGATCGTTATATCAAAAAATATAAGGATGCCGGTAAAGCAAAAACTGTTTATGTCAGATATCGACAACGTTACGATCATCCATGGGACTATGGCTTGTTTCTTTCCCGGTTTGTTGATGGTACTCGTCTTCAAAATAATACTTGGCCGACTTCTAACAATATACACAGCATTACCGCTAATAGTACACCAATCCTTTCGGTCTTAAAAGAAGATAAAGAACGTCTCACTTCAAGAGGCATAAAAGAACTTAAATCAAAAAATTACGATGCTGCCATTTCATTATTCAGTCAAGAAATAAGGAAGCATCCTGACAATGAGATTGCGCTTCAAAGTCTAGCCAATGCCTATATGAATAAAGGAGATTTGGCAAATTCGTTTAAATATGTGAAAGAAACCTACAAAGTAGATCCTGAAAATATTCAAGCGATGAATATCCATGGATTGTACTTGCTAAATACTGGAAAAAAACAAGAAGCTTACGCAAAATTTAAACGACTTACGGAGATACAAGAAAAATTTCCAATGGGTTGGTACTACATGGGTGTCATTGATATGGATGCAGGTAAAATGGTGGATGCTTTCAATCATGCAAAAAAAGCAGTCACCGTCAATCCTAAATTTAAGCCTGGATATGAATTAGCAGCTAAGATTTTGGATCGACAAGGTAAGCCCCAAGATGCCCAAAAATTTAGAGATGCAGCAAATAAAATTAAATAACAAGTTGGGAATAACTTCATAATGGACAAGAAACTAGAATTACTTAAAGCAAAACAAGATCAAGCCAAACTAGGAGGTGGTCAACAACGTATTGACAAGCAACATGCTAAAGGCAAATTGACGGCTGAAGAACGCATCCATTTCTTACTAGATGCTGGCTCTTTCGAAGAAATTGGTATGTTGGTCGAACATCGAAATACAGATTTTGGGATGGAAAACCAAAAGTTTCTTAGAGACGGAGTTATCACAGGATACGGAACAATTGGTGGACGATTGGTTTATGTTTTTGCACAGGATTTCACCGTATTTGGTGGATCTTTATCAGAAACACACGCCGAGAAAATTTGCAAAGTTATGGACTTGGCTGCCAAAACAGGTGCACCGTTTATCGGACTAAATGACTCTGGTGGCGCAAGAATACAGGAAGGAGTAGACTCGCTAGGAGGATATGCAGACATCTTTTATCGTAACACTATATTTTCGGGAGTGATTCCACAGATTTCTGCAATCATGGGACCTTGTGCTGGTGGTGCGGTTTATTCGCCTGCGATTACTGATTTCACTGTGATGGTTGAGCATACTTCTTATATGTTTGTTACGGGACCAAATGTTGTAAAAACAGTTACGAATGAAGAAGTGACTTCTGAAGAATTAGGAGGAGCATCAGCGCATTCGACCAAATCAGGTGTTACTCATATTACAGCTGCGAATGATATTGACTGCATTGAAAAGTTAAAACAATTACTAAGTTATATACCTCAAAATAACAAAGAAAAGACGCCTAAACTTCCATATGAACTGGGTGAAGAAATACGGGAAGAACTCATGTCAATCATTCCAGAAAGTGCCAATCAGCCCTACGATATGCGTGAGGTGATTAAGGGTATCATGGATACGGATTCTTTCTATGAAATTCATAAAGACTTTGCAGAGAATATTGTAGTAGGCTTTGCACGTATTGCTGGTAGAAGTGTTGGAATTGTTGCCAATCAACCGATGTTTCTAGCCGGTGTATTGGATGTGAATAGTTCAAGAAAAGGAGCAAGGTTTGTTCGTTTTTGTGATTGTTTTAATATCCCATTATTAGTATTGGTAGATGTCCCTGGTTTCCTACCTGGTACCGATCAGGAATGGAATGGAATTATTGTCAACGGTGCAAAATTATTATACGCATTGAGTGAAGCTACCGTTCCTCGTATTACGCTCATCACACGCAAGGCATATGGAGGTGCATATGATGTTATGAACTCAAAACACATTGGTGCGGATATGAATTTTGCGTGGCCAACTGCAGAAATAGCAGTAATGGGTGCTAAAGGCGCATCAGAAATTATCTTCAAAAAAGAAATCAAAGAAGCAGCTGATCCTGCAGCTAAATTGCTGGAGAAAGAAGCCGAATATTCTGAGAAATTTGCAACTCCTTATCGTGCTGCACAAAGAGGATTTATTGACGAGGTGATTTCTCCTAAATTTTCAAGAAGAAAGTTGATTAAAGCATTTGCGATGCTGGAAAATAAAGTGATGGAATTGCCAAAGCGGAAGCATGGGAATATTCCTTTGTAGTGAATTAATACAAATTGAATCCTAAAATGGCGGTATTCAATAAGAAAAATTTATCGATATCAGCGTTGGAAATAAAGTCATGTACTTTTGCAATGCAAGCCAGCGCGGTAACTAAGGCTATGTCTGCGTTTTCCGTCTTGATCTCAA
>CALFWW010000070.1 GCA_937928575.1 uncultured Saprospiraceae bacterium
TGAATATCGAATATCGAACAATTGAATTTCGAATTTCGAACTCAGTTCGTGAAGAGCCCGCGAGTCAATGTCATGGAAATAAGGATTTTCCTTGTCATTCTGAGCTTTCGCCATAGCGAAGATGTCGAAGAATCAAGGAAAGGTTAAAGCTGTACAAATTTCGACCTTGTGGAGAAATCTATCTCAATATTTGCTGAGAATTAATAATTTTAGCTCTGATTTGAGTAAGATTTCTCCACTAAGGTCGAAATTTAAAACCCGAAAACTTGCTTGATTCTTCGACTCCGTACCGATTTATTATCGGCACTCCGCTCAGAATGACAAGCAGTTTTATAACAATATGAAGCCTATTTCCATGACATTGGGTAGCGGGGCAATGTCATGGAAATAGGCTTCATTGTGTTATTTTATGCTATTTTTTTGTAATTAGAAAATGGTCTATATTTTCCAGAATGTTTTCTCTTCCTTATTCTTTCAAATTTTCGATTTTTACGAACAGGCTCTAAATATTTAATAAAGAGGTTCCTAAGTTCATCATATTCGAATTTCCGATTCTTACTAAAGATCAAACAAGCAAATTTGTTTTTTAAAATACCAGCTGCAATTGAATGATTAATGTCATATTCATTTTGCCTTTTCTTGCATTTTGATTTGACTTCACTTTCACAATCAATTTCAATTAAGCTTTGGATATTTGAACGAATTATTGTTCCATAAAAATCTTGCAAAACTGTTTGGACACTTTTTCCGCTATTCAATTCTAACTGTAATGTGTTTTTTAGAAAACCAATTTTTGTTTCAACACACCATCTTTTAAAATATAATTTTTTAAATAGTTTGTGAGGATACTTTTTAGTGTCAAGTAGACTTGTGATTAATATTTCCACCTGTCCTGATGACAAAATCACTTTTATCATTCGTACTTTAATTGTTGCATCCTTTTTTACTGTAATTCCTTTATTTTCCAAATCAGATATTCCTCTTTTATTTATTTTCCATTCTTTTATCTGATCTTTTTTTCCGCTTTTCACAAATTCCGTTATATATTTATTAAATCCTGTTTTGCACCTCATTAAGTAAGGAGCTTTATTGTTATGATGTAAAAACAATAAGCCCATACTTGGGAATCCTCGATCATAAATACATAAAATATCTGCGCTCATTTTAGAAACCCAGTCTTTTGCGATAGTTATTTCGCCTGTTGACAAGTTTTCTAAAATACAATGCTTTATTTGCTTATTTAATATATCATAAGCCAATAACATTCTTCCTTGTACTGTTGAAGTGAACTGATTTATTTGTGCTCCAAATTTTTCTCTAACACTGGGCGAGTCAACTAATTCTATTACTGAACCATCGATTGCTAATAGAATAAAACCCTCCCATCTTTTTACCATCTTGAAATTTTTGAAACTATAAAACTTCTCAAGTAAATAATTATTGATTAACTCAAACAACCCCACTTTTATCTTTTTTCGCGCTTTACAGAATCCACTTTTGGTCCCTGTTTTATCTTCATTCCTCAGCTTATTGAAAATCTCTAGTGTATCCATTATTTCGAGTGATAAACTGCGCCTAGGTAAATTTACAATAAGACAGAAAATCATTTCGAACGTAAAAATGCTATCTCTTGTAAAATCTGTACTTTTTGTGAAATACTTTTTATTCTTTTTTAAGTCAGACAACTTCGAAAATATCTCATCTATTATCCATAAATTAGATTTCATTTTATAAGTGGTTAGTTTTTGGATGTTTAGTATCACCTTTAAACTAATCACTTTTTTCTTATTTCCATGACATTGGGTAGCGGGGGCGGCGTTCTTCGTTGAGCCTTTAATGCGGCAAGATTTTTCCCCCTTTTTCATCGAATGGAAAAAGGGGCCACCGGAGGTAAAGCACTCAAAGTCAAAATCATTTCACTAAGTTGTAATATAAAAGTAGGTTAGTCATGATTCGTCGATTTTTTTAAGCCTTCTCTTTCGACGACTAAAGACCGCTGCTACAGGATTACGCAAGCTCACGAAACAAGATCATATTTTAAATTTTTAATTCGAATCGACGACAGGAGATGAGACAATAATTTTAAATTCAGTTTTTTTAGCTCCGCTAAAAAAAACTGACATATCCAAAATGAATCTTAGCTGCCCGAAAATCAACCGGATTCCCCAACTGCTTCCCAAGTGCATAACTGATTCCAAAAACACCCACCTTTGTATCAAAAGTAAGACCTGCACCAAATCCCAAAGGAGTATCATACACAGCTCTTTCATTGGTGACATCTTCTACGTAGGCATAGTCGGTGAATAAATAAGTGTAGGAATTTCGCCCTAGCAATAAGCGGTACTCCAAAGTTCCAACCACATACAACGTTGAAAATATGGATTCCTCATCAAAACCACGTAACACTTTATTTCCGCCAATCCGATATTGCTCATTTTGATAAATGTCGGACTCGGAAATTATCCATGATGAACGCGCGCCGACTTTAATGGTACTTCGCTTGAAAATGGGAAAATACTTCGCCACATTAGCTTCCAATCGATATTGGAATGTATTGAGATTGAGCGAATCGTACAGACTTTGATAATTAAAATTTTCACCATCGGCTTGTTCAATATTCAAAATCGTATTGTTAGGTTTAATCTTTTTAAAACCTGCACCACCACGAACTAAAACACCCCACCCTTTTCTTGGATTGAAACGGTAGTCTAGTTTTTGTAAATTGTATTCCAAACCGAAAGTGGATAAGCCGACATCTAGATTTGAAGGTAATTGTTTGGTATTACGTACCCGATTTGCATCAACGCTTAACAATGTGGTGTTGTGATTGTTCCAAAATGCTTTTAGGTAATTTCCTCCTTCATATAAATACTGGATACTTGCATCATTTTTTACATCCAAATAAGTCGTGTCTCTCTTATATAGCTCAAATTCGAAGCCGACACCGAAGGGCAAATTCAATACGAAGGGATAGTTGAATCGCAAATCCAATTCCTGTGTTTGCGGTCGGAGTTGTTGAAACTCAGCATAGAGTTGCTCTCCTTTTCCAAATTGATTCCACATATCCGCATTGAAAGTTCCGGTGATCAGAAATTGTCTGGTTTGAGGATTTTGTTGGCTGGTTGAATTAGGAAGCACACCTACTAAAAAATCGAATCGACTCGCTTTTCGCTTTTTCAAAAATAGATTAATCTCTGCTTTATCTCCTTTGAAAGAAACGGTTGAGCCTTTTGCCTCCTTTAAAAATGGCAACTCTTGCAATCGTTGACGGATTCTTTTTATTTTGGAATTATCATAAGTTGCCCCTTTTTCCAACCCAAGATAATTGAGTAAATACGCTTCGGAAATTTTTAGATCGCCTTCAATATTGATTTTGGAAATGGTGATGAGTTTGCTTTTATTCATTTTCAATTGCGCATTCACCTTGTTATCTCGTATTTGAATACTATCCAGATATACGGCAGCAAAAGGGTACCCATGATTCTCCGCATAGGTCAACAACTCTTCCTGTAGTATTTGCACTTCATTGTACCGAAAATCTTTTTTGGAATATAATTTTTCCCGAAAACCAATCGCGTCTAGAAACACATCTTCAACATTCCCATTTTTTAAATGTGCCCACTGGTAAGGGTTGCCGATATGCATTCGTGCATAAATTGTTGAATCTTTTCGTTCGATTTTGTCTACAGAAGCTTCTAGGTAGGATTGACCATGAAGTTGTAAAAGAATCGAGGAAAGTAAATTGTTGATGGTGGAGGTATCCGAAAGTGTTTTTTCGAATGCTAGCTTATCGAGAATTTTTTGTTCTGCCTCAGTTGCTATGAGTGCCACATTGTATGTCTGTGCACTAACACTCGTACTGACTCCAAATAAAAGAAGGAGTAGATAGCAAACAAGTTTATTCAGCAACTTTGAATTCAAATTTTTTAGTCGTTGTAATTGGTTAAATAAAATAAGGTTTTTAAATTCAATTTAAATGACTAGTTGGTTTTCTTTTTTAGATTCGCAATGATTGATTTGACAGAAGAATTAGGAATAATTTTCACCTTTTCATCACTTTCCAATAAAAAATGAAAACTACTATTGGCACCTATTTTTTTACCCGAAGTGGTGGTTCCATCATTAAAAACAATTTCAATCTTGTCTTCACTTTTTAAAATTTTCTTTTTCTGAAATGATGCATAAACCGATGAAAAACCAATTAGATAAATCGGAATGAAAACCAAGTATTGAATATAATACACAAAATCGAACCATGATTTCTCAGTCATACCTGCATACATCATTTTATATAACTTAGGGTACTTCACTCTTGTCTTTCGATCCAAACGAAATAGTAAATATAATGTCAATAAAGTCAGTGCAGTAAAAAACAAAATTTTTAAATCGCCTAACGGAGCCACTAGAAAATCCAGAATATCACTGTAATCAAAAATGTTAATCCCAAACCTTCCATAGTAAGTACTATTAAAAATCATCCCAACGACAACAATTGATATATAAAATAAAGTGATTAAGGTTTGTAGATCTGGTATGGCAAACTTCAGTTTTAGCTTGTTTTGAGCCGCTGAAGTATCATTATTATTGTTATTGTTCATTTGGTTGGTTTATATTTAAACGAAAAAATTATAAACACGAACAATGAAATTAAAACTTTATTTTACCATTTTTATTTGAACGGTAAAGAAATAAAGCGGCAGTATGTCTTTATATTTCTATTATATTTAGCCCTTTGAAGGCTTGGAGCTTGGCTAGCCTTCAAAGGGCTTCGAATCCAATTAACTTTAAAAAACTAATTTGGCAGGAATTTATATTCATATCCCATTTTGCAAACAAGCATGTCATTATTGCAATTTTCATTTTTCCACTTCACTTCATTACAAGGATGACATGGTCACGAGTCTTTTGTACGAACTTGAAATGCGTAAACCATATCTCGGTGATGAAGTAATTGACACCGTGTATCTTGGTGGAGGTACGCCTTCGCTACTCGATACTAAGGAAATCAATGACCTGATGAACTCGATTTGGTATCATTATAAATTATCTCAAAAGGCTGAAATTACTTTAGAAGCTAATCCAGACGATCTCAATGAAGAAAAATTGGAAGAACTCAAATGGAGTAAAATCAATCGCTTAAGTATCGGCATCCAATCTTTTTCAGATAAAGACTTAAAATTTATGAATCGTGCACATAATGCTACAGAAGCAGAAACATGTATTGAAAATGCAAGAGCAGCTGGTTTTGAAGATTTGACAGTTGACTTGATATACGGAACGCCAACCATGTCGGATGAACAATGGAAAGCCAATATCGAAAAAGTATTGGCGATGGACATTCCGCATATTTCTTGTTATTGTTTGACCGTAGAAGAAAAAACTGCGTTGCATAAATTTGTTGAAATGGGTAAAGCTCCTCCCGTAGATGACAAGAAAGCAGCCGAACAATTTAAGTACTTGACCAACGCGTTGTACGCACATGAGTATGAGCATTATGAAATTTCAAATTTTGCCAAACCAGGACAGTACTCGATTCACAATAGCAATTATTGGAAAAGGAAAAAATATTTAGGCATCGGTCCGGGTGCGCATTCTTTTGATGGAAAATCCCGTCAATGGAATGTAGCCAACAATATAAAGTACATCAATGCTATAAGAGATGAAAAACTTGATTTTGAAAGGGAAGAATTAACACCTACCCAACAATACAATGAATATGTGCTGACTTCACTTCGTACGATGTGGGGAACGAAATTATCCGAGGTTGAAAAATGGGGAGAGAAATTTAGCACTCATTTTACGACCAATATTCAACAACACATTAACGATGGTAAAGTTGTATCGGACAATGGGACTTATACTTTAAGTCGTGCTGGTAAATTATTTGCGGATGGAATTGCTAGTGATTTGTTTTATGTTGGGTGAGGCTGCAACATGTAGATTTTTTTTAACATACACTTAAAGCGACATGTGGCAAACATATAGAGCACGTATTTTTACCACATAGCTCACAAAAAAAACATAGGCTTGTGCTGAGCGAAGTCGAAGTAATACATAGCTCTTGTTTCGTGAATTTTCTCCCGCAGAAATCGCAGAATAACGCTGAATGAGGACGTGGTTTAAATTAAATTATAAACTCCAAATAGCTTCTATCTTTACATAAAATTTAAATACAACAATATATTTACATTTAAATGAGAAGCCACTCAAAACTCAAACTCATCACTCATCACTCTAACCTAGCCTAGCCTCCACGCCAAGCGACTAAAACCCATACCCAATATGCAACCCCAATCCAAATTGAACATCCTCCGAAAAATAACCAATCTCCGCAAAAGGACCGATATGAAAATTTCCAAAATCCCTTTCATAACCAGCTTCAAAATTAATGGCGAAAAGTAAATTGGTATCTCCTCCCTCCCCTTCTTCCAAAGTAAAACCAGGTGAAACATTGTAGACCCAAGAACAAGATCGGTAACTACCAGCAACACTAAAAATCTGTTGTTGACGTTCATCAAAAATCCGTTTATAACCTAAGCCAATTCCATATGGAGATTTCCCAATCGCTCGAATATAATGAATGTGAAGACCGTAGTTTATTGCTTTCTCGGTAAAAGAAAAGAAAGGTGCGTTGGCAATTCCAATTTCATTTTTGTGATTACCACCACAACAATGTTTATACTCAGCTTTACCTTGAGGTGGTAGTTCGTATTCTTCAAGCTCTTGAGCATAGGAATTGGTACACAAGAAAAACAAACCCAACAAGAAAAAAAGAAACCTCATATGAATTTAGAAATTACATTGTTACTACAACGAAAAGTCCTAAGAGGACGACATAAAAGCAGAGAATGGTGCAACCGTTCGACCGAGTAGAGCCCCTACCCCGCCTCAATCAACACCTCCAATATCTCCCCAGCCGCATCCGCAATCACCGTCCCAGGACCAAAAACTCCAACAACACCTTTACTAAAAAGAAAGTCATAATCCTTTTTAGGAATCACACCACCGACCACCACCATGATATCTTCACGTCCTAGTTTTTTCAATGCATTGATGACTTTAGGTACTAATGTTTTGTGTCCAGCTGCCAAGGATGAAATCCCTAAAACGTGCACATCATTCTCAGCTGCTTGCAATGCTGCTTCTTCAGGTGTCTGAAACAGTGGACCGATATCTACGTCAAAACCAAGATCCGCAAAACTCGTTGCAATCACTTTTGCACCACGATCATGTCCATCTTGTCCTAATTTCGCCACCATAATTCTTGCACGTCTACCTTCCAGTTTGGCAAACTTATCAGATAACTTTAAAGTCTTTTTAAATTTTGAATCCATTTTTATTTCACTTGAGTACACACCGCTGACGGTTTGCGCAACTGCCTTGTATCTACCGAATTCTTCTTCTAGTGCAAAAGAAATTTCTCCTAATGTCGCTCTCGCCCTTGCTGCTTTTACTGCGGCTGTCAATATATTTCCTTTGCCTGTCTTTGCGATACGCGTAATGGCTGACAAAGTTTTCTTGACCTCCTTTTCAATGCGGGAAGCTTTTGTTTTTTTAATTCGCTTGATTTGATTTCTTCTTACTGCGGCATTGTCTACATCTAGTGTATCGATTTGTTGTTCATCATCGGTTTGGAAAATATTGACGCCAACGATTCTGTCTTTTCCAGAATCTATCCGAGCTTGTTTTCTCGCAGCTGCTTCTTCGATTCTCATTTTCGGAATCCCTTTTTCAATTGCTTTTGCCATCCCACCTAATTTTTCCACTTCTTCCATTAGCTCCCATGCTTTTTTCACCAATTGATCGGTCAGATATTCAACATAATACGAACCACCCCAAGGATCAACCGCTTTGGTAATTCCAGTCGCTTCTTCTTGTAAATACTTTTGTGTATCTCTCGCAATTTTGGCAGAAAAATCTGTAGGTAAGGCAATTGCTTCATCTAAAGAATTAGTATGTAATGATTGAGTCCCTCCATGTACAGCGGCTAATGCTTCGATGCAAGTTCGTGCTACATTATTAAAAGGATCTTGTTCGGTGAGGCTCCATCCACTAGTCTGACAATGTGTTCGCAACGCCATGGACTTTGGATTTTTGGGATTAAATTGTTTCACTAATTTTGCCCACAACAATCGGCCTGCTCTCATCTTTGCAATTTCCATAAAATGATTCATCCCAATTCCCCAAAAGAAAGAAATACGTGGTGCAAATTCATCAATTTTCAAACCTTTACTAATTCCCGTTTTCAAATATTCCAAACCATCTGCCAAGGTATATGCCAACTCAATCGCAGCAGTTGCGCCCGCCTCGTGCATATGATACCCGGATACGGAAATAGAATTAAACTTCGGCATGTACTTAGAAGTGTATTCGAAAATATCGCCAATGATTTTCATGGAAGGAGTGGGTGGATAAATGTACGTATTTCGCACCATGAACTCTTTTAGAATATCATTTTGGATCGTTCCTTTGAGTTGATCTGGTTTTACGCCTTGTTCTTCAGCCGCGATGATATAAAATGCCATTATTGGAATCACTGCTCCATTCATGGTCATCGACACCGACATTTTATCCAAAGGAATTTTGTCGAATAACATCTTCATATCTTCAACCGTGTCGATGGCAACTCCAGCTTTTCCAACATCACCTTCTACACGTTCATGATCAGAATCATAACCCCGATGCGTCGCCAAATCAAATGCGACTGACAATCCTTTTTGTCCTGCCTTCAAATTTCTTCTATAAAATGCGTTGCTTTCTTTTGCTGTTGAAAATCCGGCGTATTGTCTAATCGTCCAAGGACGGATCGAGTACATCGTAGAATAAGGTCCACGAAGATATGGCGGAATTCCTGAGACAAAACCAAGGTGTTCTGCTTTTTTTAAATCTGCTTTTGAGTAGCTGGATTGTAGGTTTATTTTTTCGGCAGTTTCGAAAAGCGGTTTGGCTTTTTTGGTGTTGGCCTTGGTTGAAGATTTGTATTTTATTTTGGAGAAGTCAGGTCTTTTCATTGGGTTAAAGATAAGGAAGTTTCAAAACAAAACATATTCAGCAGCAAAACCGTGAAAGAGGAATATGTGAAGCTATCCACCCGTTGGAGTACGTGAAGCTATCCACCCGCAACCCGTTCGATGTTTTGTTTTACGGAGGACGCGAGGCTATCCGCCCGCAACCCGTTCGATGCCTTGCCTAACTTAGGACGTGAAGCTATCCACCCGCAACCCGTGAAAAAAAAGTGATTTTCATTTTGTAAAGCTATTCCTTGATATCGAACCTTCTTTTCAAGTTCAATCTCCTTTTTATCTTGATGATTTTGATATTCGCTCCAAATTACGTCCCGTATTTCATATGTTTTTATTGGCAAAAAATTACCGTTAATGACACTTTGTTTTTTGACAACTTTTAAATTTTGGTCGATTGTAGTAATTCCCAGACGAGATTTAGTAGGATATAATTTGATGGAACCTCCTTGATCAATGTACCTTCCAATAACCTCTGTCATAGAACCATTAGGAATTAATTGGTTTTGAGTTTTTTTCAAATTCGTCAAAACAAATGTTG
>CALFWW010000071.1 GCA_937928575.1 uncultured Saprospiraceae bacterium
TACTCATCGATTCTTGGCTTGACAAATATTCCTCAACCAATGGATACATTTCTGTTTTTGTCTTTCTTGCATTCATATTTTTTTACGCAAAGATAGACGCAGCTTTTAATTTTGACAAGATGTGATTAGTTGAACGCTTACATAAATAATAGGGAGTACGAGGTAATTGCCACATTCCCTGCACTTGCATTAAAAGGTTGTTGTGTTCGTAGTTAAACTATTGTTAATAACTAAAAATTAAAAAAATGAAACTCATACATATATTTATTGCTTTTTTATGTTGCTATTTTTTCTCTTCATGCAATCAAGAAGAAGTTCAAGAAAAATCAAATACCGAAAGATTTGAAATTATGAAAGAAGAACACGGCTTCGCTTCCGAAGATTTTGAACTTGAAATAGATAACAATCAAAAAATACCAGAATCAGAATGGAACAAATTAAATGAACAGTTAATTCAAATAAAAAAAGGACAAAATTTTAGATTACAAAGAAAATTATACACGAGTCTTGCCAAACCCTTTATTAGACAAGTAGGACCTAGAAGTGGAATACTTACCCCAGAAGCTAAAGATAAAATGGTTGAACTTTCAAGATCTCTTGGTTATAATAAAACTGGAAAGAGCATAAAAGAAATTTTAAGAATCGCTGATGAAAACCCAAATTTTTTCCCACCAGAATTAGTTGAGGAATTCAGAACAGATATTGAAAATGGAGTTGTGAAAGATATAGAATTTACTCCGTCTGAAATTGAGTACATTAACAGTGCCTCTCAAAACTAGTATTTGAATTATTGAATTTCTTTTACGAAACTAACAAATCATACAATTCGTCTGGTTTGTTAGTTTCATTTTTACAATATTTTAGGCTTATGATACAGAATCTACGGGGACGTAATATTAGCTACTATTTAATATTGTTTATTTTGATTTTTGTCCTAAATTGTTTCAGTATAATACCTGCATTTGGAGATCATATTACAGGCAAATTACTAAGCTATAATTTAATAACCCAAAATGACACTCATTTCACAATAGACTTATTTGTTCGAGACTTCTTTGATTGCCAATCAAGTAGTGGAGCAAATACATTAGTTTCACCAGTTGTAATATACGAGTATGATTCCGTAACTGAACAATATGATTTTGTTCAGACAAATTTTCTTGATAGAATTTTGTTAGATACGCTAAGCAATATTGAATATGATTGTTTAGCCCTTCCAAATGAGATTTGTACGGTAACAAGTTTATTTTTAGAAACCATCACTCTTCCCATAATTGATAAAACTTACTTTTTTGCAAATTCTGCATGTTGCTGGACCGAAAATATTTTAAACATTGTTGAACCAAGTTCAAATGGCCTTTTGCTAACTAAATCAATTAGCCAATTAGAACAACAAATTTCAAATAGCCCATTGCAATTTGATATTGAAAATTCATTTTCTATTTGCAACAATGAAATTACTAGTTTTAATATTCCGGTGAATGATGCAGACGGAGACAGCTTAGCAATTAGATTATGTAATCTATATTATAACCAAGATCTTGTTGCTCCTCCTTATAGTGAAATTATTTTCGTTGACAATTTTTCATTCCAAAATCCAATGGGGGACAATGGTACAGTTTCTGTTGACCAAATAAACCAATCTCTTAATTTCCATGCTGATGTTCAAGGTAATTATGTTGTTAGTATATGCATTGATGAATATAGAGGAGGCGTTCTTTTAGGAGAAACACAATTAGAATTACAAATAACAGTACTCAACTGCTCCAATGTAGTAACAGCAAGTATCATCAATGATTTTATTGAAGCAGACGGAACAGAAATTATACTAGGCTGAGGAGAAAATGAAATACAAATTCTCAATACTAGCTATCCAGCCGATGTTATAGACCATCAAGTATGGAATATCGAGATTGATGGCATGATAGAGACATTTACAGATTGGATACCAGTTGTCACTTTCCCAGAACCTGGAGAATATCTTGGTCAACTAGTTTTAAATCCTACTTACGAATGTCCAGACACGCTAAATCTAAAATTCCATATCAACCCCACCTTCCAAATCGATTTTGAAATCTCCGAAACCAATTGCGGTGACGATCCTGTTTCCTTCTTTGACAACTCCCTCTCCGACATCCCAATCCAATCACATTGTTATATTATTAATGGCGATAGCTTTTTTGTAGCCAATCCAGCAATCAGTTTTCCTGATACGGGTATTTACCAAATTTACTACTCTATTACCGATGAATATGGTTGTCAACTTGAGCTGGAAAAATCTTTTTACTACAACCCTATTGATGCGGACATTGAAATTACAACTGATACTAGTATCTGCGAAGAAAACCTTTTTCTACCATACTTTAATGATGAAGATTTTGACGATTGGTATTTTGAAAATAACAATTCATCTACACCCATCCAAATTATCGAGCCTGGATTTCAAACATTGTATGCAACGCTAGATGGATGCACCTTCTCTGAAAATATCTACATCGAAACTTACGATTGCAATGCAAAGTTATATATCCCCAATGTCTTTTCTCCTAATAATGATGGGTTCAATGATTTATTTGGTCCACAAGGAAAAGACTTTGAGGTAATTACATTTCGTGTCTTTGATAGATGGGGATCTACCCTATTTGAGTCTGATTCCAACAATACATTTTGGGATGGACGCGTCAACGGTAAATTTTTGGATGCGGGAGTTTACATCTATAGCTTGAGCTATCGCGAGTC
>CALFWW010000072.1 GCA_937928575.1 uncultured Saprospiraceae bacterium
CTGATGAATTCAAACGAATTCCCCCTAAAGAGTCGAAAACAATTAAGGTTAAAGTAAATTTAGTTAATAAAGGTAGACCTTCAAGGATATAAAATGGGAGAGTGGTATAAACAAGTTGGAGCTTCTGAAATATTGCAACAAGGTGATTTACTATTTAATTGTCCATTGTAAAACCAAGTGATTCTAAAAACTGGGAAACTATTGACATAGAAAACTATGATGTGATAATTTTGAGTCAATCATGTGATCTTGAGAATAACAAAATAGATCTTGTTTTGGTGTGTCCATATTACACTATTTCTGAATTTACGAAAATAAACAAATCATTTACCGATTACAAATTAAAAGAAGCGGCAAGACAAGGAAACCTACCTGGATATCATCTTTTAAATTCTTGTCCATTCTTGGATCATGAAGAAATTTTAATTGTGGATTTCAAAACGATTTTTAGTTTGAGTTTTGAATTTCTAAAGGCACATAAATTAGAACGAGAAAATCGAATTACCCTATTATCGCCATACAAAGAACATTTGTCTCAAGCTTTCGCAAGATTCTTTATGAGAGTTGGTTTACCTTCTGGTATTCCAAAGTTCGAAAAAGTAAAAAAATAAAGTCTATCAACATCCTTACAGACAAGAAGTTAGATATAATTTCAGTTGTAAAGGATTACTTTACAACTGCCGATGATGGGAAAATTATGATGAAAGCGATTTAAAAAATTTAGCAGATGAAATAAAAAAGTCAAAGAATAAAAAATAGCACGCTTCACATACAGTTTTAATTCCCTCGAATTCGATGGAATTAGAAATTAGGCTTGGATTAACCGTTTTTACCTTTAGGGGAATTCGACGAAATCCGCAAGATTTTGAAAAACAACTCCAACGCTCAATAGCGCTATCCACCAATCCTCATAGACACCCAGTATCTTATTTTCAACATTAATGTTTCTATTTGCAAACAAAAAGCGTATATTTGTTTGTAAATACAAACGTAATGAAATCTAAAAAATCAGTATTACTACCTAAAGAACGACGAATTTTGGAGGAATTAGGTGAAAATGTAAAATTAGCAAGGCTCAGGAGGCGACTTACTACCGAGCAATTGTCAGAGCGTGCAAATATTGGCAGAAGTACGTTGTGGCATGTTGAAAAAGGTAGTGATCACATCAGTATTGGAATTTATTTGCGGGTGCTTTCTGTAATGGGGTTGTCGGATGATATGAAACAAATTGCGAAGGATGATGTGCTGGGAAGAAAACTACAGGATGCAAAATTGACAACCCCAAAACGAATTAAGAAAAAGGGATGAAAGAAATTTTCGTTTACGCAGATTGGAAAGAATTAAATGGCTGCAAGTTGTTAGGAAATTTGAAAGTGGAAACTACGTGGGAAAGAAACATTTTCTTTTGAGCAAGAAAAATAGGTGTCAAAAAAAATGATATTGAGCTAATTCGACCTGCTTTCGAAAATTAAAGTGACAACCCACCATCAATCCACCCACCCAAAAAAATAACCTCACCCTAAAAAAGATGAGGTTACCCAAAAGTCCCAAAGGGACGATATAAACACCAGAGAATGGAGCCATCCATTCGACCCCATCCCATTCGACATATTCAACGCTAATCCAAAACCTTACTAAACCGAACCGTCTCCATCCGCAACTCCCCAACAACCTGCAAGAAATAAATCCCAGCCTGCAAATCACGCATCTCCATAGAAAGACTATTGATTCCATTCTCTAAATCAACATGCTGTGCACGGATCACACGTCCATCTAATGCACATACCCGAAGCTCAACAGCAGCATCCGTGGTCGCAGAAAGCTGAACGAAGAGCTCATCGTGAATAGGATTTGGAAATATATTCTCCAGTTGGTAGGTAACGGTAGGAGTGGTACCTAACTTATTTGCATTCATAGAAATGAAAATCGGACTAGAAATGATGCGATTATTATTTTCAACAGATTCTGCAATAACGTCTCCATCATCCACTACTAAAACTAAAAAGAAAGTACCGACAATATTGGGTATTGATACAGAACCGGCAACACCAGGGATTGTTCCAACACCTGTGTTTCCAGTAACGATTTCACCGGCATCAAAATCAGTCCCATCCAAAGTAATATCTGAAGAGATGTATGCTTTAATCACATAATCACCCGATGCGGTCACATCTCCAAAGTTATTTAGATCAAAAGTAAAATCCATCACTTGATTTGACAAAGCGTTGGTTGGGGTTTGCAAATTTGTTGGTGAAAGATCCGGTTTATTCTGAATGACGCCCCCATTGCCTCCATTAGTGAGTGTCAATGGAATCCATTCATTACAAAAATCAGAGTTAACAGAAACAAAATAGGTATCTAAAGCATTCAATCCAGAAACAATAGTTGTACCTGAACAAGGACTTCCATTCCAAGGATTGCATTCGAAAACGACTCCAAAACTTGTATCAAATACTTTTAGATTCATCTCAGCCGTTAATCCTGAAAGTTCGATACCACCATTGGTCGCTTCTGCTGCTGAAAGGGTACAACCGTTCTGAGGTATAACAGTACCTGCACACGTACATGCATCCGCTTGGATAACATCGTTTTCCGTATTCGCATCTCCATCATCACAAGAGGTCCCGATAGTTGCAGGAAGATTTGGATTATTATCATCGCAATCAGTTGGTTGACAAACGCCGTCACCATCATTGTCTGTGCATCCACCACCACCAGAAGTTGTCGTCAATGGAAGCCAGATATCACAGTTGTCTGATTGAACAGAAAGATAGTAAGTAGCATTCGCATCCAAACCAGTAACCGTTGTACTGCCACTACAAGGATTGCCATTCCAAGGATTGCATGAATACGCAGATCCAAATGCTTGATCGAATAATTTTAAATTCATATCCGCAGTCATTCCGCTTATTGTAATGGAAGTGCCATCAACCGTTCCTGTAATATTGCAACCACCAGCGATTGGTGTACCCGCACAAGTACATCCATCACTTTGGATGATATCATTTGTTGTATTTGAATTGTTATCATTACAGCTTGATCCTGCTGTTGCTGGTACATTTGGATTGTTGTCATCACAATCATCTGGTTGGCAAACCCCATCACCATCATTGTCCGTGCAGCCACCGCCGCCACTTCCGGTAGTGAGTGGGATCCATTCATCGCAATCATCCGATTGGACAGAAACATAATAAGTGGTACTCGCCGACAACCCATTTATAGTAGCGGTTGGTCCACAAGGATTTCCATTCCAAGGATTACATTCATAAGCGACTCCAAATGAAGTGTCAAATATTTTTAGGTTCATATCAGGTGTCATGCCTGTAAGTAAGATGTTAGCACCATCTACTGTGGCAGCGATTGTGCATCCACCATTACCGATTGGTGTTCCGGCGCAGGAACATCCATCATTTTGTATGACATCGTTTGTGGTATTTGAATTAAAGTCGTCGCAAGCAGCGCCAACAGGAGCGGGTAGGGTAGCATCATTGTCATTGCAATCATCTGGTACACATATTCCATCACCGTCATTATCTGTGCAACCTCCGCCATCACTGGTTACAACCAATGTTCCTTCGAGCATACAACTTTCAGAAAAGTCAGGTAACCACATTGTTATAGTATATGGGTAGGCACCACTTGGTACATTATCCAAAATAATTTCTTCGGGACAATCAGCCGTTCCACAACTGTAGAAAACTTCTCCTACACCGTAAATCAGTATAGAAGTTTTTTCTGCATAATTAGGGGTCATCGATATAGAATTGGCACCCGTCGACACTTGGATTGCATCACAAAAAGTATTCACTGCCATATCTGCTGTGATTTGCAAAAAGTTACTGGATAGATTGGCAGTACCATTTGAACTTTGAGCAGCACCACCATCTACTTGAATTTGAAAATTACCAGATGGACCAGGGGAGACTAAAAAGCTATAGAATTGTCCACTTCCTGTTAAGTTGGAAATGGTAAAATTTTCAGCATCAATATCATCTAAAGTAAATCCGGTAACTGGTTGACTGAAATTCACATTGACGGTAAAAGGTCCACCGATTGTTGAGTTTGGTGTACTCAGTGTTGTCAAAGGAGGATTGTAGTTGGAATCAAAACTAATTCTTTTAAGATGCAAGTCAGCACTTCCGTATGGACCTCCTGTATAATAAATATCCCCATTAAATTCTTGTAAAGATCTAATAGGTCCGGTTACAGGTGCAATTTCTACGGTACCGTTTATTGTCCCATCAGTTTTCCATAAAGTGTAGGTATTGTTTGAATCTGTTAGCGTGAAATAAACCGCACCGTCAACTGCTTGTGCTACGCTTACTCTATCATCTTGATAGTTGGCAATCAATGAGGTAGTCCCATTCTGAAAAGAGCTAATGCTGTTGCCAGAACCAAGTGCTCCGGTCTCAAACAACAGAATTTGATCTCCTATTTGTCTACTAGTATAAGGACCACCAGTAAGCGATGAGACTAATTGAAAATTATTATTAGCAAATTGATAAATGCCATAATTGTCATTAACCTCAGCAACCGTATATAAATTGTTGTTTAAATAAAACATGTCTCCACTGTAGTCAGTTGATACCTCAGTCTCGTTGATAAATAATCGATTTACAATTGAGCATTCTGAAAACGGATAAACGACATACTCATTATCAAAATCATCTAAAGCATTGAAACGACACGTGTTTAAGAAGGAGTGATAATCAGCGAAAACCAGGGTAGAGCCAGCGACGGTTCCATCTCCAACAAAGTATTGGTGGTCATCATAAATTCCTCTATAAAAATAAAGTTGATCATTGGCTACTTTTAAATCATAAACTGATTCAAAACTATTCGCCAAAAGTTCAGGACTTTCCATGCTTTCATTGTATCGATGAATTTTGGTGTTGATCAACAAATAAAGTTCACCATTATAGATAGCATGATTATTTGATTCAATATTGGCATAGCCGTAATAGCTGTCTAAATCTGGAACTTGATAAATGATTTCTGATCCACCAACGGTTCCATCAGTTGCGTAAAGCGTTTTTAAATCGGGAGAAAAATAAAACCGATCATTGTAAAAAAAGGCTTGCGTATAAATAGGACCAAAATAGCCAGCACCATCAAAATCAATTAAATCAAAAACGGCGTTGCCATCTGTCGCTTTAAGTTTATTGTCACTAACAAAAAGCATCCGACCATTGAGTTCGCCGAAAGTGTTGTCTATCGAAGAATTCGTGAGTGATGAATAGAACGTGAATTCAGTTTGCCCAAAAATTGAAAGTGGGAAACAAAATAAACTCAAAATGATCGCAAGGTTAATAGAGCTTAGGTGTAAATTATTCATGATGAAAATTAAGTGTTTGTAATGGACAATCTTAAAATTGATGGTAAGACAGTTAGTAAACCTTTTCAAATTTAAAAAATAAGGAAACTAAATTGACTGAATTGTACTATGAGAGGAGCTTCATCTAAGGTATGATTTTTTCTGGTAGTAGTAAAGAATTTTATGGATAGAAATACATAATGACGGTGATAATAGTTAAGCCTTAATTCATTGATCTGATTGCAGAATTGGGTTTCACTTGAGATTGATGATTAAACAACATTCTGGCTTAAACTTGTTTAGCTTAGCTCAAATTGGTCTTTTTTTAATTTTTTTGGGTGCCAATCTCAAAAATGACTCAGATAATCGAACAATAAGCAATTTTAAGCTTTATCTACTCAAAGCACATTTCCTCATGCAATGCTCATTCATTTAAATGAAATACTTTAAAAAAAGTCAGTTGTGACCAAACCAATCAACTCCGTCTTTATCGAGTTGAAGATGATTTTTACTAATCAAATATCACCTAAAAATGAAAAAAATACTTTTCGCAAATTCTTATGGCGCAAATTCAAAATCAGCATTCAGATATGCTCAGAGATTGGCATTGTATTTCGGAGCAGAGATTACCTTGGTCCATATTTATCAGATTGCAGCCCCAATATTAGCACGTACTTCCTCCTTGGCGTCCTCGATTACAAATCAAAAGTCAGTCAATGACAAATGGAAATCGGAATTGAATAAATTGGAGACATTTGCTGAAGATTTGATGACGGATGATTACAAAGATTTGCAGCTTAAATATATTGCTACGGATGGTGATGTTGTGGAGGAGCTGATTAGGATTCAAACGGACAATCAATACCAGCTGACGATTTTGGGAATGACCAATCGATCTTTGAAAACAAGAATTTTTGGAAGTGTGGTACATCGAATTATTGATAAATTAAATAGCAACATCTTGTTGGTTCCTGCTAATGCTTATTACATGGGCTTGGATCAAATTATCTATGGTACTGCTTTTAAATTTGCCGAAGAAAAATCAATTGATTATTTAGTGAAGTGGTGTCAGGCTTTTGATTCAACCTTGCACATTTTGCATGTACACAAGAAAAATGAAAAGGAGGATGCTGAATACAAAATGAATTTGCTAAAAGAATACTATACCAAACACCACAAATCGGCTAAGATTTCTTTTCAGTTGCTAGAAGGAAACATCGCGGAATCTTTAGAAGCGTATGTTGAATTCACCAAAGCAGATATTCTCGCTGTGCATCCACGTAAGCAAGGTTTGTGGCAAAGAATTTCAGAAGGGAGTATCACGCATCTATTATCAGAAGAAGTCAAAGTACCCTTGTTGGTTTTGAAATAATTTAATTCCAAACCACTTAATTTGATAAGGACAGAGTGTGATTGTTAATTTTGATTCAATTATAAAATAAAAAAAATGAGTACACAATGTTTTAAAATTTCCGGTATCCACAATTTGGATGATCTGAATAAAATCAACTCTTTTTTAAAATCAATCAGGTGATTAAAGTTAATATAAAAATGGACCCTTTATTGATTGAAATTACTTCTAAAGAGCGGATTGAAATCACCGCTTATAATAGTAGTTTGGCTCGTATTGGTAATTTCAAATTGTCAGAATTGATGGAGCCCGCTTTTAATGGTCTGCATATTAAGCAAAAACATTTTTAGTATGGAAATGAAAAGATTTAAATACGAAATTACCGGCATCCACGGTATTGATGATGTGGTAAAAGTAAAAGGAATATTGAGAACAGCAGGAGATATCAAATCCATAGACATGACATGGGACCCTGTTAGTATTTCTCTGACGATGGCTAAGCGAATACCAACTAAACTACTAAATGAAAGGTTGGCTACGGTGGGTAAATATAAATTGTACGACCTCTACGTCATTGGAGGAGAAGAATATCATCCTGGTGATAAAGAATAAATCCACCATCATTCATTTTTCAGAAACTTGTCTTACTCAACAAGACGAGTTTTTTATTTCAATTGAAAAAAAATAAAAAAAATGAGTGACCTTTTGAATCGTAAATAAACAATCTATTCGAAATCCGCATTGTTCCCTCAGTGCGGATTTTTTTTGTAAATATTGGATGATTTAAAACCAATCTTTCTTTTTAAAATAAATCAGGAGTCCGACAACCATACAAAACATGACTGATAATAACACAAAATAGCCGTATTTGAATTTTAACTCAGGAATGTATTCAAAATTCATCCCATAAAGTCCCGCCAAGAAAGATAACGGTACAAAGATGGTTGTAATAAGTGTCAAAACTTGCATCACTTGATTCATTTTAAAACTGATTTCTGACAAGTATAATTCTTGCAAACTCGTCAGCATATCTCGATAAGTATCGACCGTATCCATCAAATGTACATTATGATCGTACAGGTCTCGAATGTATTTTTTTGTATCGCTATCAATCAACGGATGATCTGATTTTGAGAAACGAGAGTTAGCTTCTCTTAAAGGGCCAATTGCTTTTCTTGCAATGAGTATCTCTTGTTTAAGCTGATGAATTTTTCCTTTGTTATTATTTCCTTTGGTCTCCAGGATATTACGCTCGATGACTTCAATTTGCTCTTCTATATTATCTAAAACCACAAAGTAATGATCCATCAAAGCATCTATAATAGCATAGGCCAAGTAGTCCGCTCCTTTTGTTCTTATTTGTCCTTTACCATTTACCAACCGAGTGCGGATGGCGACAAATAGGTCAGTAACATCTTCCTGAAAAGACAGAATAAATCCATTACCAATGTAAATGCTCACTTGTTCTGTTATTACTTTTGATAGATGGGCATCGAACTTCAAAGCTTTTAGGAGGATGGCAATCCCTGTCTCATACTCCTCATACTTTGGTCGTTGTGCAGGGTCTGCAATATCTTCTAAAACCAATGGGTGAATGGAAAAAGTTTGACCAATATTTTTAATCAATTCCGTATCATGCAAACCACGTACATCATACCATTGTGTATATTCAGAAATCGGTTGGTGAAATGAACTGATTGTTTGATTAGATAGACTTGTTTCATCACAAATATCAGCATTGTATTCCAAGTAACTCAGGTGTACTGTTTCGACTTTCTGTTGACCAGTAAAGACAACGGAACCTGGTGGTAATCCTATTTTTTTTCTAAGTTTTCTAGGCACTATAAATTATAAATATTGAATTGAAATAAGATTTAATTTAATCAATCTTTTGACAATATTTTTTGAAATTTTTTAAAATTGCTTGCCAACCACTTTCTTGAAGTGCGAGACTATTTACTTATTTGGGCGTTGCCAACTGAAGTTTGGCAGTTACGATAACGGTTTTTTACTGGTTCATTGATTTTTACCGTTACTGTAATGGGCTGATTCATGATTATTATATTCGTAATTTAATTGTTATAATTTTGTTGAATATTATAGATCGGATAGGGTAGGGAGATTCCTTCTTCTTGCAATCGTGATTTGATGGATTCCAATAGGTCGCAATTCATGTTGAATGAGTTTGGACTATTGATCGCCCACGCCCATCCTCGGATATTTACAAAGTAATCTCCAATCGCTATTACTTTGACCTCAACTCTTGGGACACCATTTTCAATATCTTGTTGACTTCTAGGATCAATGTTGAACCGATGTTTTTCAATTTCTTCTGCAATTATTTGCTTGGCCAATTTGAGGTTGCTATCAAACCCTATTTTGAATTCTATAAAGCGACAGATACGATCACCAGAAAAATCAGAATTGACAATCACTTCATTGCTAATGACACTATTTGGAATTATGATTCTTTTATTTTCAAAATTTCGAATAACGGTATGTCGCAGCGTAATATCTTCGACAATTCCAGCCCACGTTTCTTTTATTTGCAATCGATCATTAACTCTGAATGGCTTAAAAACCACTAAGAAAATACCACTCATGATGTTACTCAGTGCATGTTGCGCAGCGATACCTACCGCAACTGCCAAGATCCCTGCACCTGTTAGTAAGGAGCCTGCAACAGCTTTGAAAGCGGGCAGCGTATACAATGCCCAGCCAAAACCAACTAAGTAAATAATTCCAACGATGGTGTGTTTTAAAAACTGATAATTAGTGGGGTCATTTTGAAGTACATCCGCATTATACTTAATGTACCTTCCAAAAATTTTCTTAAATATTGTGGCAAGAATAATCGTGGCAATACTGATCGCAATAAACGCACCGAGCCACTCCAAATTTTTTATTATTGCTTCCATTTTTTTTGCTGAAAGGTATTAAATTTTCAACGATTTTGACTTTTAAATTAGAGGATTAAAATTCTTCCTCATTCTAACCCAGCCGCAACCATAAATTCAGATTGTTGAATTGGCAGGCCAAGGAACGCTACTTTCAATCCATTTTAGGTTGATTTCAAATAGGGAGGTAATTATTCAATAACACAGAAAGGTGTTCAATATTTTCTTGAATCTCTTTAGCAAAACGATCAGATTGAATATCTAAATTCGCAATGATGTATTCACAGTTTTTATACAAGTAAGAAACCTCATCAACTGCATTATTTTCTAAAACATACAACACATTTCTTAGTTTGTTGATGGCGTATTCCAAATTTCCGTAGCCTCGTTCTGGTACTTCAATTGCATAATGTTTGCATAGTATTAAATATGCTTTTGCTGCCAATAATTCAGCAACTGCCACTGCTTCTTTAGCTTCTGTCGAATCTTCAATATTTCCATTTTTAAACAATTCAAATACGTTGTTAAAGTGTCCAATGATTTCATTTATGTTTGCTTTCTTATTCGACGTTAATTCAATGCTTTCCTGTTTTAAATATTCTATTGAATTGATGATATAATTGGCAGCCATTTCATTTTCTCCAAGATTTAGACTTGTTAAAGTATGCATAAATTCAGCATCTTCATATGAAGTTGAGTTGATACTTTCATCAGTTTCTATTGATGAATAGGAGGCGGTCAAATTATGATATCTGTTTGGACTAATTTCGTTATTGCTTTTGGTTTTATTACAACTTGCATATGCAAATGAAAAGAGACAAAGAATAAGGATTAGATTTTTCATGTCTATTTAGTTTTGTTGTTGGAAAAATGTTCGGTTTGACTTATAGAGTACAATTTGTATTATCCGATTAATTGACGCTTTGATCCATTTAATGAAAATCTTCAGCTTCATTGGATCAGTACTTTGGATATTGGTAGAAAGACAAAAAGTTAAAATTAGGTCACCGATATTTTTTACTATTTGCTCTAAAACGGTTAACTACTGCAATTGTTTATGGGATCCATCACATTACGGTAGCTTTTTAGATAACCGCCATTTTGGGGTTCAATCTGTATAACTCATTGATAGCCTCGATATTTGTGAATTGAAATTGGCGGGTCGATTGGCTATTTACACCAGGACTCACCAAAAGTTGATGGGGATCTTTTAATAAAACACCTTTAAAAAAACTGAGCACACAATATTTTTTGAATGCGCCAATAATGAGGATATTCTTTTCGTCAAAAGTATAACAAGGTTGTTTCCATTTGAATACTTCCTTTAGGACATTCAAGAATAATTGATCTTAATTGTTGCATTTCATGTTGCCAGCTTTTTGCATCAGACAAAAATTTGTTGACTGCTGGATTTTGTTTGCTTTTCATAGCTTATCATTTAGAATGGATACCCAATAGCAATATTCCAAACCAAGTTATCTTTGCGCCAAGTTTGATTGGAGAAATTCATTTCAGAAAACGTCCAATATTCACCATTCGTAACAAAAGGTTTACGGAGTGGAAAAGCAGTGTCCAATCGAATCACGACATAATCGAAATCCAGACGCAGTCCCAAGCCGGTACCCATTGCAATTTCTTTATAAAATCGATTAAATTTAAAAACGCCTTCCGGTCTGGTATTTTCTACATCTTTGATGAGCCAAATATTTCCAGCATCCATGAATACGGCACCTTTTAGGAAACTGAAAATTGGAAAACGGTATTCTAAATTGAGCGCCAATTTGATTTCTCCAGTTTGATCCAGAAAATCATTATTAGTAGCAAAATTAGGCTGATAACTACCAGGACCCAATGCGCGGATTTGGAACGAACGGATGTCATTGGAACCTCCAGCAGAAAATTGTTCAACGAAAGGTAGGACACTGGAGTTTTTGTAAGGTACACCGATTCCACCAATAAATCGACTCGCAAAAAGCCCTTTTGGTCGAGGAATAAAATATCGATAATCTACATCAAAACGCACAAACTGCGAATATGGCGTCCCTAAGAATTGGTAAGGTCTGGTAGCCGATTTATCCACCAGTTTGGTGATCAAGGAAGGTAAATTTCCAGAGGTCTCCAAACCCATTCTGAAATAAGCATATGGAGTCAACTTATTGGTAGTGATAGTATTGAAAATAAAATTATAACTAAATCCTAAGATGAATACGTTTTCAAAACTTCGACTCAAACGAGGATTTCCTAACAATAAATTTTCAAATTCTGGTGTTGTCTTAAAAACCGAAATCTGCCTGATACTAATTGGATAGACATTTTGTCTTCTTTCGGCCACCTCATTCCATTCATACCCAAATTTGCTGTTGAAATTATTACTGGAATAAAAGCCAATTCTTTGCTGAAAATTATTGTTGATACTAAAAACAGTCCTTGGTACAAATCCCCTTGTACTTTTACGGGTTTTGAAAGGCAATAAAAAATCTGGGATGGTCAGAGAAGCCATGATTCCAACATCAGCAGTATTGATTATTCTTTGATCCTCTCCAAATTGTGTTTCAAGTCCACCTGACAAACTTAGATTCAAATGTTCTGCTCCTCGAAAGATATTTTTATGGGTGTAAGTAACCGAACTTCCTAAACCGAAAAAATTTCCAGATCGGGTGTTGACCTGAAATTCTGTTGCAATATCTTGCATGAGGGTGGGGGTCAAATAAAAATGGCGATCATACAAATAAGACGAATCGGAAGCTAGCTTTTCAAATTTTAGATTCACGAATTTGTAAATTCCCAAATCAAGTAATCTGGCCAAAACATACTCCTGTCTTTTCTTGGAATAAAAATCATCTTTCTTTCCTCCAATAATATCGGCTAAAACTTCTGGTCGAACAATGTCATTTTTTTGGATAATCAAAAAATTGTCAATCGTTGTCGTATCTCCTTTTTGAGGCTGGAAGGTGAGTGAGTAATTTCCAAAAACAACATCATTGTTCACTTTGTATTTTTTAAAAGTAGTATTGTCTACGGATTGTCTCACTTTCAAATAAATGTCGACTTCTCTATTGCCCGCAGTCGTGTCTGCGAAGAAGTAAAATTGATCTTGATTGATATTGATGTAACCGGAGTTGTTAGCCAATGCTGCCAGTCGAATTCTTTCCTCTGTAATTGTCAGCTCTTTATAAGGATTCCCATTTTGCAAAAATGATTGACTGGAGTTTCCTCTCAGAGTACCTGCTAATCCAACGGGTTCCATTGGGTACTCAATATTTCGCAACGTGTATTGTCCTTTGCTGGTTACGACATATTCGACCGTTAATTTTTGATATTTTTCTGTGATTTCTGTTTTAATGGTTGCTCCAAAATAGCCATTGTCCCACAAGTGTTTTTCCAAGACGCTTCGACTTCGTTCTACTTTTTTGGCATCATACAAGACAGGTGCTCTACCATATTTTGAACGAAACTTGTTGATTGGTCCTTTCTTTTTTTTACTTTTTTGCAGCTTATTATACATTCTTGTTTGCCATTTTTTGATACCAACTGCTGGCTGTGGTTGAGCAAGTAGCAAAAGTTCGGTTTCTAAGTTTTTGTTTTTGTTGATTAATTCAGGGTTAGAAAAGGTAATATTAGTAGCTACGTGTACAACTTGTGATTCATTAAGGTGTTTTGTGACAGAACAACTTGATAAGCCTCCCATTAGGATAAGAAAACAGCCTATTTTGAAATAATGGAAGCTCATTTATTCTTTATATTTTTTGCTGTTAAAAGACTTTCTAAAGATGATACCGGCACCAGTTTTATTGGTATTGGCATCTTCCAGAATGTTGAAATCACTTTTATGAAAAACTCGTACATAATAATTACCCTCCTCATTGATTTTGTATTCTAAAACAAAGTCACCGGCAATCGCTGAGAAATCTGAATTATTGCTGCCGCCACTTGAGTTGACATTTACATTGGTACCCACTTTTACGGAAAGCCGATCATTGAATAATTGTTTGGATACATTCAGTTGTAATTGTGTCATGGTATTTTCTTGGAGTAGCCCAGACTTATAGGATTCTAAATCGAAATTGACTTCGACACCTTTGATGTATTTGTTCGCCAATTTATTCAACTGATTGCTTAACAATTTACTTACACTAGATAGTGCAATGGATTCTCCTGCTCCTGTAATTGAAGTGTTAGATCGATCTGTTGCAATAAAGCTATTGAAAAACAGTAGCCCAAATACTTGTTTGTTGAGTTCATCAGGTGCTTGTCGAAGGTCGGCGAGTTTGTTGAGGACGGCACTATTTATAGCATTGCCTTCATTTTCTGGAATTTGAATATCAAAGGTGACAATTGGATCTTCTAAGTCGCCATCTAATTTTAAGGACACACTGATATCTTGTTTTAGTTGAGCTGCTTTTAGTTCTGCTTCCGTTGCTTGATTTTTTATCAAATCTAACAAAGTAGTCCGCACATTATACAATGCAGTAATATTAAATTTCGCCTTTAGTGGATCGCCCGTAAAAATGATATTACTTCCTTTCAGAATATCAAAGTCTCTTTTGATGAATTGTTGATAGACCATTGAGTATTTCCCATTATCGATGGTATAATTACCAACTGCAGAAACATCGCCCAATGCATCTACATTAATGGTGAAATTGGCATTACCAACACTGGTTAATTGATCTCCGGTTTCCGGGTCGATGATGATATTCAGGATGGCATCATTGGTGACTTCCAGATTCAAAGCCAATGTAAAACCATTGTTATTTTTGGTGATATTCTGCTCAATGAATTTTAAACTATCGGGTGTATAAAATTCGGGATTGCTGAAAATAATGTAATCTGCCTGTGTCACTTCTAGTGATTGTACAAATGGTTGCACGAATAACTCAGATTTCGGTAGCGTCTTAGCGGCTACATTTAAAGCAGGTAACTCGAGTGGACCCTTAATTTGTACAACTGCTTCCAAAAAGAGATTCCCATAATACAGTTCATTATTATCAATGGTCGTGTTCAACACTTGAAATGCATCAGTCTTGACATTCAAATCTAAGATTAGCTCTTGAAAGTAACGATGCCTTATTTTTCCACTTAATACAGCCGTGTTATCTTGAGGATCTTTTAAAGTGGTAGTACCGAGATCAAATGCTTTGTTGCTCACCTCAATAGTAAATAACTCTGTCCGATATCTTGTGTTGGAAAGGATGACCAGTGTATTCAAATTCTTCACTTGCAACAATCCATTTGCTTGTGGTTGGCTTGGTGTGCCAGTAAGTTTTATTTTCCCAGACAAGTCCCCTTTCGAATCTTGAATAATTTCTTTTACAAATGGGTCAATCAATGCAAAAGAAACTTTTTTGAGATCAAAATCCATGTCAAATTGATTCTCTTGAATCGCATAATTTCCAGATACCGACATGTCATTAGCTCCTCGTAACATTACATCGACATTGATGATGTTCTCCCCAATTGCTTGGTTTGCCAAGAGATTTAAAACACCGAGTTGTTCTCCATTGTAACTGAAATTATCAACGACTAATTCTCCATTATAATGTAAATTATTTTTAGGTTCTTTTAGCACAATCGCTCCATTCATGATACCATCTAAATAAAAATCGTTCAGTCCGAGAAGTTCCGAAACTTCTGCTAATTTGAAGTTGGAAAAACGAAGATCCAACGGGGCAAAATCATTTTGGGGGGTTTCTCCATTTGAATTGATGACGATATTTTGATTGCCTTTTGAAAATCCTAATTCGTTGATTATGAGTTGCTTGAAGTCAAAAAATCCGTAGTTCTCCGAATCAATTTCCCAGTTTTCGTCGTTTAGGATAAGGGATGAATCTAATTTCATCTGATATCCCTTGTCCTTATCAAAAACTTTTCCGCCTACGAGCAATATTTGATTAGGATTTAAATTTGAGGTGGTATCTGCGACCAGTGTATCTTTTGTTGTAACTTCTGCTTTATTATTCCAAATATCTAAAACATACCCTAAATTATCATCTCTGAAATTGGTAGCAAATTTGGCATTTGGAAAGTAAATGGTATTGCCGGACCTTGCTTCAGTCGCGATGATATCCGTTGCTAATAAGTCCGAAGAACCTGATGCGATAATTTGTAAGGTATCCGCAGATAAATTATTATAAGTCAAATTTGGAAATACGCCATTGAGTTCAAAGTCTTTGGTTTTATTAGAAAATTTTCCTTTAATGAATGCAGTATCTGTCTCTGAAAATTCTGGAACAAAGACTTGAACAATGTCGGCAATATCTTTAAATCTAAAATCAAATTCAAAGTCTTGTGATGGTTTAGTGATAGTTGTAGTATTATTGAATTCAGCCGCTCTTTCTGATCGAATATTGTGGATAGGAAAAAAGTCATCAATGTATCTTAAAAAGGCATTTGGTAGGGTTCTAAAATTGTATTGACCCGCTATATCCACATCCATAAATTTTGAACGTAATCTCATTGTTTTATTATTGGATTCATCCAGTTTTACCTTCAATGAAGTTTTTTGTTTGGAGGTGTACGAAGTCGAGTCTTTTTGAATCGTAAAATAATAAAGCGATGCACTTCCCACTAGATCATCCAAATTATTTCCTTCTAAATCAGCTTTCACAAAACCATTGAAACCAATATCACTTTCTGATAAATTCAATTGTTTCAAATTGAGGGTATCGACAATCATCGTCATGTCAATCACCGGAATTTCTTTGTTGAGATCTACATTTCCATAAAAGTCAAAAGCGATGTGTTCGTCTTGAATATTCGCTTTTCCTTGAAACTGTTTTTTATCAAATGAACCATCAATTACTAGATCTTGGTAGTTGTATTTTTTATAAGTGAAGTTTGGAATTGTTGCGTTGATGTTGGTTGTGATTTCATCTAGCTTCATTCCCTTTCCATTCATATTGGCAATCATACTGACTTCTCCAAAATCTCCTCCGAGAATGGTTCCTAAATCAAATTTTTCCATTTCTAAATTTCCGACATAAGTTGCCGTCGTAAAATCTTTTTGAAAAACCATTGTTACATCTGTTCCTAGATTTCCGGCAGAGGTTTCAAAATCGCCTTTCATTTTGAAGTCTGCAATTTTTCCAACAAAATCTCCTTTGAAATTCATCAAACCAAGACTGTCTAAAATAGGAGGTAGCCTTTTTTCCGAAAACCCTTTTAATTCCTCCGCTTGTGTCGTTAAGTTTTGGATGTTAGCTGTAAACAACGTGTTATTAATATCGGGCAATCCTTTCATAGCCAAGTCTCCTTTGAATTGTGTTTGCCCAGATGTCGTCAATTCCAGTTGTTTTCCACGTAGATCATTGAGAGGTCCCAATATTTCTCCAGAGAAAAGAAAGGTCCCCCAATTTTGCAAACCTTTTGGTAGCGCAATATCTTTGGTCAATCGAGAAATAGCGGCATAATCCGTACTTGCTTTAGTGACGATGATATCAAAATTTGGATTGGTCGAAAGGCTTGCGATGCTTCCATTGGCTTCTAAAACGAGATCCTCTGCAATATGTGTAATGATATTTTGAAGGTTAAGTTTGTCTTTTGCAAAAGTTATTTTCCCTTGTAAATGGATGGTTTCAGAAAGGTCGGTTCTTACATTTGGGATGGTTCTGAATGCAGGAATCAGCTGATATAGATCTCGAAAGGAGGCATAGCTTTTGGCAAAATCACTTTCTATTTTTACTCGTTTTGCAAAGTCATTTAGGTCATTGAATGTTTGAAAATTAAAACTAAGGTTAGTGGTTAAATCGGATTTTGGTGTCAATAAATGTAGTTTCGTTGCTTTAATTTCCTGATTATTTAACAATATATTTCCTGTTAAATTTTTGAGTCGAAAACCACTATGATCGTATAAAGATAATTTGGTGATTTGACCCTCAATATTATCTTCTTGGATCGCTAATTTGTCGATAGTCAATGAAAAATCTGTAAAATCTAAATGACCAAAATCAATGACATTGGGTTGTCTTGACATATTCTGGTCATCGTAGCGGAGTTCATTAGTAGTCAATTCCAATTCGTTGACATTGACATTCCAGCCCAAGTTTGGAAACGACAACTCATTGGTCGCTTTAGGAATTACTTTGTTTTTCTTGAAAACGGTGTATGCCATTTTTGACTTTTTCAACAATATTTTTGATAGATCGATTTCTTTTTGATCCAGATCGATTTTGCTGGCATTTAATTCCAACAATCCAATTTCGGTCATGACCTGAAAACCATTGCTTGCTTCATCCTTCATTTCTAGCTGCACATCTTCTAGCAAGATATTTTTCAAATCGAATGACCATGCCGTATTCGTGGTGTCTTGAGGAGGGATGGTTTGGTTGGATGTGGTAGGAGCAGGTGTTGTGAAATGATCTACAATAAATTGGTAATTGAAAGCACGGTCCAGTGGATTCCTTTTCAATCGAACCTTTCCACCATGAAGTTGAATGCTGTTGATTACAATTTCTTTTTTGAAAAATGAAAAAACACCAACATCTACTTTTAGTTGTTTTGCAAAGAGCAACGTATCTGATTGATTGTCCTCAATATATATTCCTTCTAACACTGCTTTTTTGAAAAACTCAATATTCACCGCATCTATGTCTACTTTGGTATACAGTCTCGCCGAAAGATTAGTGGTGACTTTATCGACCAACCAAGTCTGCACTTTAGGAATTTGAATGAGAAAATAAGTTAATAGAAAAAGCAGCACCAACACAAGGAGCGTGATGACCAAAAATTTTAATCCTTTTTGGAAGTACTTTTTCATTGTCGTAAAACGTAGCTTGTAATTTATTCAATATTAATGGGACTTTCTTATTCTACTACAAACATTACGCTCATTAAAAATCTTAATTTTGTATAAGGTCTAAAAACATCGAAAAATGATGAATGAAATTCTTCCGCACTTACAAGTTTAATAGCATAATCTCATCTAAAAAGTTTAGTTTCAGGCTTTGTTCAAGCAGATTTAAATAAAAAGATTTTTTTCTGTCATTGTCGATTAAATCTGTTGTTTACTGGTTTTTGACAACATTTCAATACCATTATTAGCACTTTCATTGATATCTCAGCAGTGAATGCTGATACGCACTTTCAACTTGGTGAACAAAGTGCCATAACAATACTTTTTAGTCATTGTGGTGTACTCGGCTTAACATCGGAGCTACAACATTTGCAACTTAAAATAACAAGAAATAGGGTAGAGACAATACGAACAAAAATCAGTTTGTACTTTTCCCCTTTTTCGCAAATTTAATTGATTAAAAAAACGATACGCATGAAAAATTTATTCATTTTACTATTCTGCTTTTCTACACAATTCTTGATTGGCCAAACACAATTTGGTGTCAAAGGAGGGTTGAATTTATCCGACTTTGTTGTTCAAAAGGACGAGATTGAAAATTCCAATTTAAAAGTTGGTGCGACCATTGGTGCCTTCGCTCGAATTCCAATAATCCCTTGGTTGCACTTACAGCCTGAAGTATTATTTACAACTAAGGGGTCAAAATATCAATTTGGGGAAACGACCGTCAACGCAAGTACCAACTATATAGACATTCCGGTAGTAGCAACTGTTAAAATTTTTGCAACGCCCATTAATATCCATGGTGGATTACAATACAGTATTTTGACAAACGCGAAGTACAAATATTCAGGTCCACTTTTTGGAAATGAAACCGTTGTTGATACAGATAATCAAAGTGTGAATGAGTGGGATTTTGGTTTGATCGGTGGTGTGGGTATTAATCTAACAAAAGTTCATATCGATCTCAGAATGATTAGAGGCACACGTAAAATAGAAAAAGACAGAACGATTTTGACCCAAACTTTTTTAGCTAAAGATACCAAGCATTTGAGTTTTCAATTGACTGCTGGAATTGCATTCTAATGTAAATTCATTTACACATTTCTCAAAAAAATAAAAGCAAGCAATTCTATTGAAATGCTTGCTTTTGTTTTTTATTGATTGGCTAGATTTTAACACCTAAAATGAGTAGGTAAATCCAGTGGTTACGGTCAGGAAATGTAACCAGTTTTTGACGTAGCCATCTCCTGGACCTGTAAAATCAGGATCTGTTCCGACGGCACCTCCACCCAAATATCTTAAGTTGAGATAGGACGTAACTGAATTGTTGAGTTGATAACCAACTCTTGTGCTTGCATCTAATATTACACCCACAATTTCATTATCAGACCCATTAAGATAGCTGACGGGTGCATAAATACCATCTGCTTCCAATTCTAGGAATACTTTCTCATTTAAGTTGGTTCTTGTTCGTAATTTTAGTGCTGGAACGATACCGATATCCGAATTTCTTCTAAATAATGTTCCATCAAGGGATTCGAAAGTGATGGTAGCGTTTCGTATTTGTACGGTTAGGCCTAATGCAAAATTGGTTTTTTCATTATCGGCCATGAATTCACGTAGATAACTTATTCTGTAGAAAGGAAAGCCGTATAAGAAGTTGACTCCAGATCCTGCAGGGTAGGTTAAATCATCAATCACAAGATCACGTTCGAGAAGTGTTTGCGTTTCGATACGAAGTGGTTGGTACAAAAGTATAATTGTATTTTTTCGATTGAGTTGACCTTCCAATGAAATTCTACTCACTGGAAATAAATTGTCTTGACCACCGTCGCTGGTATAATCAATCTCAGTACCTGAATTACTGAACTGTATTTTATGGCTTAGGACAGCGAGGTATCCAATTTCCGCAACTGCTTTTAATTTGAAATTTGAATTGTTGGAATTGAGATCACTGGTGGTGGTTTGGGCAGTGATGGCGCTACTGAAAAAAAGTAGTCCGATTGACGCCATCAGGCTAGCGAGTCTTTTCATTTTATTTTTCCTTCAAGAACGCTTTACTTTAGTTTTTGTTCAAGGCATTTGAAATGGTAACAGCGTTATTTCTTTTAATTATTTTTTCCGTAATTAAAATATATAATGGACTAATACATATGGTGAGGGAAATCAATGAGATTGTAAAATCATACCCGTAGTTGGTCAATATTTTTAGATTTAATGCAGTGAGGCAAATCAAAAAGCTTAATTCTCCTATTTGAGCCAACAATGCACCACCGTATATTGCTTGTGACCAAGGATTACCATAGAATCGCAGGATAACGGAATTAATCAAGTGATTGGTCAAATACACGGCTAGTAAAACAGATACCAGCTCTTTCCAATTTTCGTAAATAAAATGAAGATCAATTTGCGCTCCGATACTTATAAAAAAGATGGCGACGAAAATAATTCTAAAGGAATGGATTGCTTCATGAATCCATTTGGTAGCTTTCCCAGCGTGCATCAATAGACCACCGACAAAAGCACCTAATGCTTCAGAAATTCCGAATAAGTTAGCTAACAGCGCACCCGAGAAACAAAAAAACAATGCTAAGAAAACTTGCAACTCATGGTCATTCTTAATTTCTTTTTTGAATGGTAACCAAGTTATTTCTTTCTTGATGGAGATGTAGAAAATGATACTCATGAAAAACAAACCACCAATTATTTTTAATAAAATAGAGTAGGTAGTAGTCTCTTGACCTCCTGCAATTGAAATAAATATTAGGATTGGAGCAATCAAAATATCTTGGGCCAACAATATACTGGTAACATTTTTACCAATTCTTTCTTTAGCCAATCCCTTCTCCTCAATTAGTTTAAAAATCACTGCTGAACTTGATAATGCAATGACAAAACCTAACACTAAGATACGTGTCATTGACCAACCAAACAAAATGCCGATACTATAAACACTTAAAACGCTTAGTAGTAGCTGAGCAGAAGTACCAAAAAATGCCAATTGCCATTCTTTCAGAAAAGAGGCTAAGTCGATCTCCATACCAATGAAAAAGAACAACAGGATAATTCCCATTTCTCCTAAAAATTTTACGGATTCCTCATTTTCAATCAAATCAAGCCCATTGGAACCAATCAAAATTCCTATTAAAATGTAGGCGACTAAAAGTGGTTGGTGAATTTTTTTTAAGATAAAACCTGCAATTACCGTGAGTATTCCAACAATGCAGATGAGACTGATGGTAGGACCGAAACCAGAAAGTAAAAAAAATTTCATAAGCACTTTATTCTAATCGGTAAACAAGGTAGTGAAATAAAAAGTTTAGTTGGGTGTATTATTTATCGATATCTGCGTTGAAAATAAAGTCATGTACTTTTGCAATGCAAGCCAGCGCGGTAACTAAGGCTATGTTTACGTTTTTCGCCTTAATCTCAATAAATTTTTTTCCATATAATTTGCAAGCCCTTTTGTAGTACAAGCCAGCGCGATTTTAGAATACAATCTGTATTAAACATTTCATCTTTTGTTTATCTGAAAAACAAGCAAAGGTATTTGATGCTCGTTGATTATCTTTATCACACCACCTTTCATAAATTTTTCAAATGTATCTGAAGCGTGACTGACGATGATAATTAGGTCGATTTCCTCCGTGTTTTCGAAAATTGAATTTCTCATGCTATGAGCGGAAAACTCATCCTTATTTTTTTTATTTAGTGCCAATACATTCTTCCAAAAATTAGAAGTAAAACTTTGTTGCTTCAAGAATTTGACTTCGATTTTTGAGGGATCGATTCCAAGCTTTGGCAATTTGTGAACTGACTTACCCTAAATAAAAATAATATCGTTTATTTTAAAAGTTATTGGAGAATACCCAGGTGCAATATTCTTCCACCCGCTTGATTGACTGGACTTACGCTTTTTCCAATGACGACTCCTCTTTCTGGTGCGCTGTATTCTTCAATTTTATCTCCAAATATATTTCTTAAAGTAGCAATAATTTGATCTTTTTCGACAATATCGGTAACACTTGGATGGACTGTCAGAAGACCACCTTTGTCGCAATAGAGCCAATATGATTTTTTGCAAATAAGTGTTTCATCGGAAATTTCTTCTACTTCAGAATCTGTCACACCAATATGTCCAAGCAAATTATGAATACCCGTTAATCCATCTCTGATCATCCCTTTTTGGAATAAGTTAGGATTGCCAACTTCTAATGTGATAGCAGGAATATCAAGTTCGCCCGCAGTTCCTCGAAGTGTGCCATCACTTGGAGGATTGTGTACAATGATTTGGGCATTCTGCAACAGTGCCATCTTTCGGACCATTTCATCACTCATATCTGCTCTGATGTAGTAGGAGTTAACTCTTCCATTGCTTGCAGTATGTAGGTCCAATAAGTAATTGAAATGTTTGATTACTTTGTTGACAATTCTCCATGCGTAGACTTGGCTAACAGTCCCATGCTCTTTTCCTGGCATGATGTGATTTAAATCAACACCGTCTAAAAATCTTCTTTTTTTTCTAAGAAATGAAGGAGTATTTAACACTGGAATTCCGACAATTGTCCCTTTAAGTTCATTGATATCTATCTCGTTGAATAATCTTTGAATAACAGGTATTCCATTGAGTTCATTCCCATGAACAGCTGCAGTAATACCTACCACCTTACCAGTTTCTTTTCCTTTTGCAACAATGACTGGGATTTTTATGGGGACGCCCATACCATCTTCTACCAATTCCAACCAATATCTGCTGATACAATTGTTGGGAATGACATCTAAATTTAGTTCGTGTATTACTTCAATATTCTTATTCATTAATTTTCTTTCTTTTTGTGATAATATTCCCAAATTAATTCTATCGCTTTTTCTACTAAAGGTTGTTTTTTTAATGCGGCAATTTGTGGAAGACCTCCGATGCTGGTTGTATTTATTTCTGATAACACTCTTTTCCCGTCATCTCCAACAAGCGTATCTACACCATACATTACAATACCAAGTTTAGTTAGTTTTGGATTGATCGTTTGAATGATTGCTGCTTCCTCTTTTGTAACATCTGTAATATTCGAACTTCCACCCATCGCAACATTACACAACCACGATCCTTTCGCTGGCAGTCTTAATGAAGCACCAAGAATTTCACCGTTAACTACTATAATTCTTTTATCACCTTGGCTCACATTTTTTAGATATTTGACAGCTAAGTATGGAATGGGGGCTTTTTCGTAAGTAGATTGAAAAGTCTCAAAAGAAATTTTTTCGTTACCTAAAAACACATCTGTTCCATCTATCCTAACAATGCCTTTACCTCCATATTCTCTAAATGGTTTCAACACTATGGGAAACTTTTGTTTAAAAGAAAGTATATCCTCAAAGGTATTACAAATCTTGATTGGTGGACAAACATGTTCAAAGTTTACTAGAAATGCTTTACTCCCTGTTAAAAATATTGACTTCGGATTGTTAATAATTACTGCATTTGAAAATGTATTGTTTGCAAACTGGAGAAATGCTTTACTCAGTGGTGGTGGCATCCTTAACCAAACCAAATCGTAATCTTGTACAGCTACTTCCTTGATTCCTTTCTCTAATGGATGATGTGTTTTATCAAAAGAAAAATCCATTGTGATAGAAGTTGCAAATAGTTTAGCGTCCTTTTTACCCGAAAAAAAATGCTGGTTTTCTACAATTGCACGCGAAGCAATATCAACACATTTTGTATTCGGATTGCTCAACATTTTTACTGACAAATCATAGAGCGAATTTTCAGATGAATGATTGGTGTGGTCAGTTAGGATTAATACTTTTTTCTGTTTCATTAGTTGATCAAAATTTCATCCAATAAACTTGCATCATCATTGAGGCTTTTAAATAATTTTAGTCTAAATTTTCCTTGTTTGTTGACAAGCGTTTGTGCCATTTTATCAATAGCTACCATCGATAAGACAGTCTGAATGTATGCTTCAATCAAGTCATCCAAACCAATTCCTAGTTTATTAAAATCTCTTCGGTCCATCAAGACTAATCTATTGGTATCGCTTCCCCAGGAACCATCCTGATTTTTTATGGATAGGTTGGTTCCGAGCATAGACCAACTACTCAATTCTGAGCCAACGATGTTGTCAATCAACGGTTTCTCTGCTCTTCTTGCATAGGTACATAACGGCTTGATCCCGTTTTCTGTAGAACTAACCATCATCCTGATATCCGCTACAAAAGTTTGATTTTTTTGGTTTGGAATGGTTCCAACATGATAAAGTTTTCCTGCAGAAGTGATACTACTCCAATTAGAATTACCAATTAAACTTTGGACAATAAATAGGTCATAATCAAATTCCAATGCCATAAATTTTTCTAATTCTTCTTCAGAAACAATCGTGTAAACACCTTGTCCAGCATTACTGTAAGGAACTTTGATGACTGCATGGCCACCCATTTTTTTCACCCACAATGGGATTTCATTTTTACTCACATCCCATATGGTCTCAGGTATATTTATCTTCAGACCAAACGCTTCCAATTCTGCATTGAAGATATCATAAGCTTTTGCTGCCACCATTTTATTGCGACCACCAGCAAGACAGGCGATGGATGGGTTCAAAATTTTTGTTTTCGAATTGATAGGAATTCTATTCCAAGGCTTTTGCGTGACGTATCTGAAAGCTGCCCGAATCGGTTTCCATTCTTCTTGATCTAAGACATGCAAAATTCCGTCAACAAATTTTGCTGCTGGATTTTCATCATCTTCATGAAAAGAAACATAGTAAACTTGCTCTTGCATGACATCTGCAATTACTTTTGCATAACCAGACACTTCCATGGGGTTCTTATCATAGATAACAGCAAGTCCTCCTTTAATTTTGTTTCTCAGATTTTTCAGGCTTGGCTTGAAAGTTCTTTCTACCATCAACCGATAACTGCCTTGCTCTTGATTGTCATCTACAAGTGGCATCGACTTTTGACCAGACGGGCATGAATTGTTTTCTATAACAACCATTTGTCGTTTTCCTTCTGCGGATGTGACATTTAGTAAATCGGCACCAGCCCACAAAAAGTATTTTGCTCTATGATTAAGGATTTCTTTCAATTTCTCTTTGTTCACAGTCGGATGCATATGACAATAGCGTGTGACAATTCGGTCTTGGTCCAAACTTAAAAAGAAGCTAATCATCGGATGAATAGTTGCATTCAGAGCTTTTGGATACCAGTGCTCATGCGGCTCAAACTCGTTTGGAGAAAACAGTTTTAGTTTTTTCATTATTGGATATTGGTGGATTTGAATTATTCGAACGAGATGACATTCGGCTCTCTGGCAATACCTGAAAGAAATTGTTTGAGAAAAGTTGTATTTAACTTTGGGGAAGCATCTTGAGAAATTACGTAATCAAAATTTTCATTTGAAATATAGTTTACTAAACTATCTTCTAAGTTGCCTACTTCAATTATTTTGGAAAAGTTGATATCAGTTGCTTGCCAATTGTTCATTTTAATTTGATAACTGCCAAAAAGTTTAAGAAGTTGCAAATAGGCTTCGTCTAATGCGGATACTTCTTCTACAGCAGTGAAGCAGGTCACTTCTGCTTGTTCTTTTTTTGCCAATTCCATGGTGGCTAAAAAGCTACTTTCATCATAGGAGTCAATAGAAAATGGGTAAAGTATCTTCATTAAAATATGGTTGTGAGGAGTTTACTAATTTTTTTATCACATTATAGACATCATCGTCTATTGTGAGTCACTGGATTCATTAAGATTTTTTGTGAATTTTTTATCGCTGTGATAGTGAGCGGTAATTGATTTAATAATATAGAGCATAAAAATGCAGTACTCTTTAACATCATTTTTTTAAAAATATATAATATAACTAACTTATAATCAATTGATTAAAATTACTATTTATTTTTATTACGTCCTATTCGGAACTTTAATAATCCTTATCTGTTATAGTTTCGCCCTGTAACGACCAATTATATCAATTCAAAGATTACCTTTAGATCCTTGAGTTAAAATAAATAAATCCACTTGGATCTATTTCCTCGTAAGTATAAGTAAATAAACTAAAATTTTAAAAATGAAAGATTTTCAAAAACACGGAACTATTAATTTTACAACTACATTATTCGCACTATTTGTCCTTGTAGCTTGCTGTACGTCTTGCGGTGGTGATGATGATGTAGATCCAGTAGATTTACAATCAACCTCCTTTGCATACCAATTTCATAATGGTCAAACAGTTCCATCTGCACCATATGCAGGAACACACAGTGATGATTTCAGTATCACAATGGATCTTGAAGAATTAGAGAATGGAAACACGATGATTACAATGAACTTGATGAATACAGTGGATGGTGCAACATACCGTTTACATGCACATGATGTAGATGATCCAGCAACCACACCGAATGGAACACCTTATGATGAGTCACCGAATGCAGATATTTTTGCTCAATCTGTACAAGGTAATGGTGGAAATGTAAGTATCAGTCAAGAAGCATCTATTTCGTACTTCGATTTGACCAATACGTATGATGGATTTTTTGTTGCACACGATCCTTTGCAAGATATTAGTACAACTGATATTTCAACGTATTTGGTAGTTAGTACATTTGCAAGAGCGCAAACGGCGACTTCATATACTTCAAGTACTTTTACATACGACTTCAATACTGGACAAATTGCTCCAAACTTTCTTTATGTTGGTTCACATCCAACTGATGTTTCTGCAACGATTAGAGTGGCAGAATTAGCAGAAGGAAGTAGAATTACTGTTTCGATCATGAACACCTTAGATGGGGAAACTTATCCAACTCACGCGCATGATACTGCTGATCCAACAACAACTCCTAACAATACACCTTACAACGAGACACCAAATGGTGAAGTTTATGCGGGTGCTTTAGCAGGAAATGGTGGAACAGTAAGTTTGGCAAACATTTCTCCAATGTCTTATGATGAAATTACAACCACTTATTCTGGATTTTTCGTAGTCCATGATCCACTACAAGCTGTGAATACTACAGATCCAACGACGTATATTATTCTTGGATCATTTGCAAGATAATTATAAGAGTTTATAATATTTATCCGCAAAAACTGAAAGATAAATATTTAGTAGGTTTTAGTAAAGGTTGTTCCAAGAAGTTGGGACAACCTTTCTGTATATAAAGACGATCCTTATCAAATCGTTTGTATATTGTTATTTTTTATTTAGGGTAGGAATTTCGACAACGAATCTCTACCAAGTTTCAAAGAAGCGATAAAGCCACCATACTACTCAATACATCAAGCGCCTTTCTTCAGTGTCTCTTCTCGATTTTTTTCCATAATCAGTTTTTTCTGATAACGTCCTTGAACAATATCTACCACCACCATAATAAAGAGTATGAAATAAAATGTCGTCTTACTCATTGGGATAATTTCATTACCGAATAACTTTAGATGGGCAAGGTGACCTCCTTCTGTTACCAACATAATACCTACAACAAAAAGAACGAACAATCCAAGGACCTCATACATTCGATTTTTCTTCAGGAAATTAGAGACCACTTCAGCAAGCGCAATCATCAAGATACCACTGACAACAATCGCCGCAGCCATTACCCAAAACACATCGGTCAGTGCAATCGCACTTAAAATCGAATCAAAAGAGAAAACCAAATTCATGATGATAATCATAAATAAAACGGAACCTGTTGATGCAGTTTTTTTATCCTCCAAGGCGTTATGTTCTTGCAATGACATCATGTGCCAGATCTCTTTCATGGCAGTATAAATAATGAAAATTCCACCAGCTAAAACAATCAAGCTGTGTCCATTAAAGTGTCCTTCCACAAAATCTTTCATACCATCGGGGAAATGAAAAAGAACACTTTGAAACTTTTCGATCAAATTGACCAAAATGAAAAGCAGCGCAATTCTTAAAAAGATAGCCAATCCAATTCCGACTTGTCGTACCCATTTTTGTTTGTCTTCCGGAGCTCTCTTGGATTCAAGCGATATATACAATAGGTTGTCAAAACCAAGTACTGCTTGAAGTAAAATCAATAATGCGAGTGTAATTAAATTTTCTACCATAATACTAGTGTCTGTAAAGAGCGCGAATATAATGGAATCCGAATTATTAGAAAAAGAAATACATTATTATCATTTGAAATCTCTTGCTTCTTGAAGAAAGGACCACTAAATATTGTTGAAACAGGTAATTTACCAGTATCGGCTCTATTTTTAGTAGTCGGATTATCGGATTGGGTACTTCATTATTTAATTCTCCTCTTATCAATACGCAGTTGAATTTGTGGAATTTAGCTATACAACACCATTCACCATGAAATTTAAAAACATTGATACAGGAATCGGTTTGAAATATCGGATTAAAAAATTACTAGAAATGGGCTCTAACTTTACATTAAACGTTGCTAAATTTTTTTAGCAGGTTTTTCGGAATTCAATTGTTTACGATTTTTACTCTTTCAAACGAATACTCCACATACCACGTAATTCGCCACTTTTATAATTAACTGCTTGGTCTGTTGGATACAAATTTTTGATGTGCTCGTAATCTTTTTCTAACAATTGCTCTTCAATTTTTCCATGGCATTTCAAGCACAATGGCATCATGTGAATCGGTGCATGAAAGATAATTTGATCATTAATTTTTTTGACAATAGGTTCTAATTTTTGACCAGAAGCTGCTTGTTTTTGATAAGCCATTAATTGCTTTTGTTCATAATTTGTAGGATTGTTGTTAGGGTTTCTGATTTTCAAAGAGGTTCTTTTAATGTCTACATTATATAATTGTTGTAAACTATCCACTAAAGGAGAAGCGTTGAGATTGCAATACGACAATGCATTGGCAACACCACCTTCCTTCATTGCTTTTTGCAAATTTCCACCTAATGTAGAAAAAGTACTTGCAGCAATTTTTTTTCCTTCTTGTAGATATTTGGTTTTATCTGCATTCGATATGGATTCGTTTTTAGAGGTGTCATGGAAACAATTGGCCAAAAATAAAACGGAGAAAACAATACAAATAAAATATTTCATAATGCGATTTTAATACTGTGAAAATGATTGTGGTAAGATATAAAGAATCCTCATTTTTATTTTTCAAAATTGATGGATGCAATCACCTTCGAAATACAAATCCAGTAATTTGTTTTTTTTAAAATGGGAACTATTATTAACAGCAGCGGGTTATAGTGTTGTATCAAGAGACCATTCAGGTCAGCAACCGAGCAACAAACGTCACGGTGCTAAAATCGATACGGGCTTGTCTGTCAAAAAAGTTTGAATAAAAATGATAAGTCTGGGTTTTGACGGTGGGCGGTTGACGGTGAATACGCGAGGAGCTCGCGATCTCACGTATTCCCTGTTCACCGTCAAACGTTCACCGTCTCACTATCCACCATCCTAAAAAAATAAAACTATGATTCAAAAATGCGACAAATGCGGAAAGAGAATTGGTTTCAACGAAGCCTATATCTCAATTACTTACAACTTACAGACCGAGCAGTACGATATAGCCCAACAAGAAAATTACATAGATATTCAACATTCAGAAGTGGTGATGATATTTTGCGGAAATTGTGGAAACCAACAAAATGCACACAAGATGAAAGAAGCAATTGATTTGCAAAAAGTCACTTATCAACGACAGCCTCCACAAGGAACAGAACATTTTGAATATGGTACAAAGGCGCACGCTGACTTTCTGAAAAAGGAGATGGCACTTCAACCAGAATTTGAATTTTTGCGTTATCCACGATGGTTGCAAAGTCGCCTGCGAAAGATGACTAAAGAGCAAAACTGCACTTACCGAGAAATATATGATGATCTCGAAGATCTGATAAAAGCATTTACCTAACATTTAAAATAAAATCAACTATTTATGAATAATTGCCAATTGTGTAACAAAATAATTCCGATGGGAGAAAAATTCGCAACTTTAGATTATAACATCGAAACCATGAAACAGGACATAGATGGACTGTCGGTCGAAGTGATAAGTTCGGAGACCATTTACAAGCTATGCATATATTGTGCAGCTGAAAATAATCAGCATGAGACCAGACAATTTTTAAAGAGAATAATCTCACAATCCAATGGAAGGTCGAATTAGGAAGGGTTGGACGGTGAACGGAGAACGCTTGACGGTGAACGGGGACTACGCGAGGCAATGTCATGGAAATAAGGATTTTCGACAGTTAAAATTTAGAGTAATTAAATTTTTATCAGAACAATATTAAATTAACCTCTTGTCATTCTGAGTATAGGCGTCGTACTCGTCCAGATTATGGAATCGAAGAATCTAGAGGTTGGTAGGATTTTAAACTTCGACCGTGTATTGGCTTAAGTGAGTGAGCTGCGGAGAAATCTGAGAACTCTGAACATAGATTTTAGTGTAAAATTGATTCGACGAGTAAATAGATTTCTTCACTAGCTCAAGATCAATTACACGAGGATCTCGCGACTCCACGTACTCCTCGCGCATTACCCGTTCCCGGTCTACCGTCCAACCGTCACCGTCCACTGTCACCGTCAACGTTTCCCAAAATTTATTATCTTTAACAGCCTTACAATAACTACCTTATACAACAGATAAGTATCACCCGCTTACCTGATTAATTTTTATTGAAAAAAAACAAATATGCACATACATTTTGCAACCACTTTTGGTTTCGAAAATGTCTATCCTAAATTAGTAAATTCGAATAATGCTCAAGTACATGGTGAAATTCAGCAAGGTGCAAAAGGATTGTTGGAATACCTCGAATTACATCTGGGAAAACAACGATTGAATGCGGCCAATGCGATGCGTGTGAGCGCGTTTCGCAAAACCATCTTAAAAGTATTGTCTAGCCATCCCAATTTATATTTCGCAAAGTCTTTTAGTCAAGATGCTTGGGGCACTGCACAACAATTATTGGTATGGCGGGATGAATTAAAACTTGCTGGTTGGGAATTTAATTGTGATCGACAAGAAATGAAACGGCTTCATGCGCTTTCACTAATTGAAAAAGAGCTTAAAGATCTTCCCAAAGGAGTCAACGATCGGTGGAGATTGATGATAGAAGACATCCGTAATTGGAATGTTACTTTTCCAATAGATAAAATTACTGTTTATGAGGATCGTGATTTAATGAATCCTTTTTATATCGAATTATTTGATTTGTTATCAACTAAAAATGTGGAAGTGAATTATCATCCATACAATTATGAGATAGCGGGTACAACCGACTTGGCGAATTTTCAAAGAAAACTAAGTAGCAACTCGAAAGTCGAAAAAGTAAAATGTCAAAATGATGGTTCCTTAATTATCCTGAAAGCGGATAATGATAAATTGATTGCAGATGCTTTAGGAGAATATTTTTCAACAAATGAAATCAATTCCAAACCTGTTTTGGTCATTCCGGATAGAGGAGCGATTTTGGAAGAAGCGATGGTGCAAAGAGGATTGCCTGCGATTGGATATACGGCTAGATTAACAGATGGTGCTTTCGATCAATTATTGAGTTTGATTCCATTATTTTTATGGAAGCCCATCGAAATCGAAAAACTGATGCAGTTTTTGACATTACCAAATGCACCGATCAAGAAAAGTCTTAGAAATAAATTATCTAGATATTATTCCAACCAGAAAATTGACGATGTAGATGAATTGTTGGAAGAGGAGAAGATTAAATTATGGTTTGAAAAAAGCAAATACAGAATCGATGAAGGTGCACCGAGAGATGAAGTGGTTGCTGTTTATGCAGATTTGAAAAAATGGGCATTGGCTTATCTTTCCCATATCAAAAAACAGGAAAAAGCTCATAAAACAGAAGACAAACGTAGCCGCCCTCTGTCGAGTTTGGCAACTCATTGCTCAGAAATTATCTCATTGATTCAATCAGAAAAATCCGAAACGGAGCTTGTCAATATAATAGAATTACAAAGGTGGCTAAATGCGTTGGAACAAGACGGTTTTATTCGCCAGTATGAAAATGAGAAAAATGCATTTGAATATACGATGCATCCTGCAAATTTAATAACGGCTTGCGACCATATTGTTTATTGGAATTTTATTGAGAATGGAAATCCGATTGCAACTGATCCAGCTTGGACTGCAGAAGAATTGGCATTTTTGAATATTCGGCTACATAATGTTGATAATAGGATTCAGTTGTGGTATCAACAACAATCAAATGCAGTATTGCAGACGAAACAACAGTTGATTTTATGTATACCTGATAACCAACAAGGTGTAGAAATTGAAAGCAATGCACTGTATTATGATTTGTTGGCGACCTTCCATTCCATTCTTCCTATGACCAATGTAATCGATGTTAATTCGAAGATTGAGATTAGTGGAAAGTCTATAGATACAATTCCATATTCGCCCAAAGAACTGCCGCAATCCAAAATTTCCTGGCAAATTGATAACACTGAAAAATTTGTCAAAAGAGAACAGGATTCTTATAGCAGCTTGTCAAAGTTATTTTTTCATCCAAGTGCTTATGTGTTGAATTACTTGCTTAAAATCCGACCTGAAGAAATTCCAGAAATGGAAGTTACCACTAGATTAAAGGGAAACATTGCACATCATGTAGCTGAAGCATTATGGAAAATTGAGGATTTATTCCAACAATCTGATGACGAATTAAGAAAAACCATTCGTGAAGAAATTAAAACGAAAATTGAAAAAGAAGGAACTATTTTTCTTTCAAAAAAACACACTGTTGCAAAAATTACGTTTGAAAATGTAGTGCTCAATTCATTTGTTTATTTAATTCAAGCCATCAAAGAAAACAATTGGCGATTTTTAGAAGCAGAAGAAAAACATAATATTTACGGGCCGATTCCATTAAATGGATATATTGATTTGGTCTTAATTCGAGCAGATCACGAAATTGCAATTGTTGACTTAAAATGGGGCGGTTTTACCGCTAGAAAATCAGAATTACTTATTGAGCAAGAATTACAATTACTCATTTATGATCGGCTTTTGAAAGAAAAATATCCAGACAAACAGATTCATTTACAATATTATATTATTACAGAACAACAATTTGTTGCAAGAAATAACAATGCATTTTCAGCTGCTACAGTAATTGAGCTAGAAACTTCAATAGAGTCCAATCATCGAGCCCTATTGTGGGAAAAAATGATCGCTACTTTTAATGAAAGGTGGAAACAAATTGAGGAAGGAAGGATTGAAGTAGGAGATGGGTTTTATGTAAATGCAATTGCCAATGAATTTCCCATGTGGCAGGATCAAGAGACTTATCTATCAATGCCTGTAGCCTCCAATAGGAAAGAGACGGACCGATATTCTGTTTACAAAAACTTAAATGGGCACAATCGATGAATTATCCTAACATTATAGCTGCGTCTGCGGGGTCAGGGAAGACCTACACAATTACAGAAGAGATATTTAAAAAAATTGACAACGGATCACTGTTGCCCAATCAATTGATTGCGACCACCTTCACGATTAAGTCTGCTACTGAACTAAAAGGAAGAATTCGCGAAAAATTAATTGAAGAGGGAAAAACAAAGGAAGCCAACTTGATGAATGAAGCAATCATCGGGACGATCAATGCGGTGTCACTTCAATTACTGCAAAAGTATGCTTTCCAAGCCGGCATTTCTCCTGCGGTGCAGACACTCGATGAGAACGATCAGAAAGTAATTATCCGTGAGTTTTTGGGAATGTTTACCGACAATAAATTTTTGGAAATTGCTGATAAATTATATCAAGCATACAACGGTTTCAATGTCACCATTCCAAAATACATAAATCATATTGAGTCTATTATTTTGAGATTGCGCGTAAATGATTTGGATCGTGCTGATCTGAAAAGTTATGGAGAAAAATCGGTAGAAGAATTTTTTGAGTTATACAATGGTCCTATTGAAAAGCATGAAGATCAAAAAGCAAACCTACTTCGGTTGCTTAATGTTATAATTGAACATCTCAACGCAGTAGAAATCACCGCAAAAGGCGTTCGTGAAGATTTCAATAAAGTAAAAGATACCTACAGAAAAATTGAATCAAATAGTTTTGCATGGAACGATTGGAGTGGATTATGTAAGTTCAAATTTTCAAAAAAATATCTCCCTCAACACTTGTTAGAGGAATTGAAAAATGCAGTTGGCAACTTCTTCAATAATGACCAATTTAGAGCAGATTATACCTATTATATCCAGCATTGCTTCAAGTATGCAGCACTAATTATTGAAGAATACGAAAAATATAAATCTGAAAGAGGATTGTTAGATTTTGCAGATCAAGAGGCTAAATTTTATGATTTATTGCAATATAATGAAGCAGTTAAAAAAGATATTCAACAACAATTTAAGTTGGTAGTGGTCGACGAGTTTCAAGATGTCAGTCCATTACAGCTGTCTATTTTTATGAAATTGACGGATATTATTAATGAAAATATTTGGGTCGGAGATCCTAAGCAAAGTATTTTTGCTTTTCGAGGTGCTGATCCTAGATTGATGAATGGTGTCATGAGCGAAATGCCTTCCACTAATATAAGTCAGTTAACAAAATCTTACCGATCCAGAAAACAACTGGTTGATTTTGCCAATGTTATTTTTTCTCAAGCATTCAATTCAATGGAGGATGAAAAGGTAGTGTTGGAAACAGCTGAGGTAGCAACTACCAATCGTGATGAAAATGAAGATCATCAATTGAATATTGCAGTCAATTACTGGGAGTTGCAAGGTTCAGGAAATAGAGTTGATCAAAGGTTTGAAGTAATCGCAAATCAAATAAATCAACTAATTATCGATGAAGTTCAGGTTTTTGACAAAGAGGAAAAACAATATAGAGCCGCTAAATTTGGAGACATCGCCATTTTATGCCGTTTAAATAGTACTTGCAATAGTTTGGGAAAATATCTGTCAAAAAAAGGCATTCCCGTTGGTGTTTCTGGTTTTGGAGTCATGATCGAACCTGAAATTATTTTGACCATGGCTTTATTGAAATTGATTATTTATCCAAAAGATACATTAGCTAAAGCAGAAGTGCTTTTGTTGACAAAATTCAATGGCGATCAATCTGCAATGATAAATGATCGATTGACTGTGGAAAATAATCGACAATGGCAACAAGATAATTACTACCTAAAAGAACTTACAGCTATTCGTGAAAGGGTATTTGATTATTCGCCATCAAAGACATTGGAAACAATCCTATCTGATTTAAATTTGGAACAATTATTTGCAACATGGGGGAGTTTAAAACAACGTATTTCCAATACAGATGCATTGATTCGTCATGCAAATGAATATCAAGAAACTTGCAACCGATTACAAATGGCATCTTCCATTTCTGGTTTTTTGAATTGGATGTTGAAATTACAAGCATCAAATGAAGATACAATGGGTGTCCAATCAGGTAATGTCGTACAGATAATGACGTACCATTTGAGTAAAGGATTGGAATGGCCGATTGTGTTGCTATGGAATTTAGACCATAAATTAATGGACAACTTCTATGGCGTTAATGTGGTAGGACCTGAAAAAATAAATATATGGAATCTACTAGATCAGCGTGAACTGCGTTTGTTCGTCAAGCCATTCTACGAAAAAAGCGCGCACGATGGATTTAATAACATTGTAAATACTAGTTCTATAAAGATTGCGGCAGTTCAAGATGCGATCGAAGAGGAAAAGCGATTGTATTATGTGGCAGTGACAAGAGCCAGGGATTACATTATATTTTGTACCTATCAAGCATCAAGTAGTATTGAAAAAGGGGAGCGAAAAGAATTTGAAATTCCCAATTTAGTCAACCCACAAATTCTCCAAAATGATATTGCAAATGACATAGATGGGACCTACACCACAAATTTAACTTGGCATGAAAATGAATTGCGTGTAAGTATCCAACATTTTGTTTGCGAATCAAATCCTAGTCGAGAACAGGGTGATGATGCTATACACCAACATTACTTTGACGAAAAAGCAGGTTTAAAGGAGTATGAAAAATTTAAGCTAAATCCATCAAATTCGGACCCACTCTTGGATGCCTCCGTATTGGCAATTCATCAGGTAAATACCAGAAATCCAATTCATAGAGATTATGATGAATCTGCTGAATTTGGGACGATGATCCACAACTTAATTTGCGCGTTTCATATTGAACGAGGCGAAGCGAATAATTGTCAAATGATTGAAAATTATTTTGAAGTTTTTGGATTTCAAAATGTGGTGGAAGTAGATTGGATGTACCATGCAATTCATCAATTCTATTCGTTTTTAAAATCAGAATTTGACGGCATAAAAATTCATCGAGAGCTACCAATTCAAGCAATCACGGAAGAAGGGAATTATGTTAATGGAATTGTAGATATGGTGTTGGAATTGGACAATGAAATTATAATCATTGACCACAAGACCTTCATAATGCCTGATTATCGAGAAAGTACTTATGCCTCCAAGGCCTTAAGCTATTCTGGTCAACTACATATGTATGAGACGATTTTGGCGAACTCGTTCAATAAAAAGATAAAAGGAAGTTTCATCTATTTCATTTTTGAAGGTATTATGTTGGAAATTGGAAAAAAATCAATTGCAACAACGCGCAAAAACATCGCTCAGAAAATATATTCAGATCAGCATAAAAAAAAGGACAACACTTTTCTTCAAATGTTGATGAATCAAAAAGATAAAAAATAATTAACAAATCATTAGTACAACAGACATGACAACCAACCTTGACTTCATCGGTGACATCCACGGATATGCCGACAAACTCAAACAATTACTAAAAAAATTAGGATATACAGTGCAAGGAAAAGGCTTCCAACATGATAGTCGCAAAGTAGTTTTCGTTGGTGATTTTATTGACAGAGGCCCACATAATCCAGAGGTGGTAGAAATTGCTAGAGCGATGGTGGATGCAGAAAATGCTTATGCGGTTTGTGGCAATCACGAACATAATGCCATCTGTTTCAATACGCTTGCCAAAAATGGATATGTGCGCCCACATACTGTTAAAAATTTCAAGCAACATTCGACAACAATGCTGCAATATCATGGCAATCAAAAAGGCTATGAAGATGCGATTGCCTGGTTTAAAACCTTACCGCTCTATATTGAACACGATGCTTTTCGTGCAGTGCATGCGACTTATGATCATGCTTCGATTACTACTTTAAAACGATTGACCAATAGTGGAATTTTGAGTGATGACCAGTATTTGGAGATGGCAAATAAAAATTCCGAGTTGTACAAAGCAGTTGAGATTACTTGCAAAGGAAAAGAAATTGCCTTACCAGACGGACAAAGTTTTTTCGACAAAGATGGAACAGAACGATTTGATATTAGATTGAAGTGGTGGTTGGATACGCAAAAGAATAGTATCAAAAATCTGAGTATCATTGAAGACATTGAAATTGCAGATGATCAATTTCTGGAAGTGCAATCAGATTATTATAAGGAAGATCAAAAACCTGTTTTCTTTGGACATTATTGGTTGAAAGGAGAACCTAATTTGTATCGAAATAATATCTGTTGTTTGGATTATTCAGTTGCCAAAGATGGATACATTGTTGCTTATCGATTCAATGGTGAACAAGAATTGTCGAATGAGAATTTGGTTTTTGTTTAACAGTTTATTTATTACTAAATGTTTAGAGACTATTAAAATATCCATCAAATCAAGTATCAGTTTGGTGGATATTTTATTTCTAAAGGTTTTTCTTCAATAACAAATTCAATCTATATATTCCAAAATATTTGAAATCTTTCAATAGATATTTATGAATACACCCAAAAAATACAGCAATACTTGCATGTATGTACATACTTTCATATATTCATGCTATGAAAGAAAAGCACGATTCAAATATTCTTGATGACAGCTTAGTTGAAAAACTTGAACGCATCGCCTACATTCTCAAAACGGTCGCACATCCGATGCGATTGGGAATCATTCATTTATTAGAAATTCATCCCAAATTATCAGTCACACAAATATGTGATATGCTAGGGACGGAGCAATCCTTAACCTCTCACCATTTACAAAATATGAGGTTGAAAGGGATTTTATCTGTAAAAAAGGATGGTCGAAGTAGGATGTACACGTTGAAAGAAAAAGATGTTTCCATGATCATTGAGTGTCTGGAAAATTGTCAATGTAATATGTAAATTTAAAACTTTTTGGTAAATCTTCAAAAGGCTTTGATAATAACAATAATCGTACAATGAAAGTAGAACAAATTTATACCGGATGTCTAGCGCAAGGTGCCTATTACATAGAGTGTAATGGTGAAGCTGCCATAATTGACCCGTTAAGAGAAACTGCGCCATATATAGAAAAGGCTAAATCAAATGGTGCAAAAATTAAATACATTTTTGAGACTCATTTCCATGCAGATTTTGTATCCGGTCATTTAGATCTTGCCAAGAAGACTGGTGCAAGAATAGTGTATGGCCCAAATGCAGAGACAAGCTATGAAAAGTATTTAGCCAAAGATGGGGAGGAGTTTGATTTGGGGGGTGCAACTTTTAAAGTTTTACATACACCAGGTCATACACCTGAGAGTACCACTTATTTGTTGTTGGATGAAAAAGGAAAAGAACATGCTATTTTTTCTGGTGACACCTTATTTATTGGTGATGTAGGAAGACCTGACTTAGCTCAAAAAAAGGGAGATCTGACCAAAGAAGACTTAGCAGGATGGCTGTTTGACAGTTTACGTAACAAAATAATGCCGTTGCCAGATAATGTGATTGTTTATCCAGCTCATGGGGCAGGTTCCGCATGTGGAAAAAACATGAGTTCCGAAACTTGGGATACCTTAGGCAACCAAAAGAAGGTCAATTACGCATTACGTGCAGATATGACTAAGGATGAATTTATAAAGGAAGTGACGGAAGGGTTGCTACCTCCACCAGATTACTTTTCCAAGAATGCAAAGCTCAATAAAATGGGCTATGAAAGTATAGATGTTGTTATGGAAAGAGGATCTAAAGCATTATCTCCAGTAGAATTCGAAGTAGCTGCAAATGAAACAGATGCATTGATTTTGGATGTTCGAGATAAAAAAGTGTTTGTACAAGGCTTTATTCCTAATTCAATATTTATAGGATTGGATGGCACATTCGCTCCATGGGTAGGTGCTTTGATTCCTGATTTGATGCAACCGATTTTGGTAGTCGCTCCAGAAGGCCGTGAAGAAGAAACAGTCAAACGACTAGCAAGAGTAGGGTATGACAACACCATTGGCTTTTTAAAAGGTGGCTTCGATGCTTGGCAAAAATCAAATAAAGAAGTCGATACGATTGATACCATCGATTTGGACAAATTTGTTTCAATTTATGGAGCTGACAACGAGATTAATATCTTGGATGTCAGAAAACCAGGCGAGTGGTCAAGCGAACATATTGATGGAGCACAACATTTCGCTTTGGATTATATCAATAAAAATATGAGTGAAATTGCTAAAAACAAAAGTTATTATTTGCACTGTAGAAGTGGTTTTCGATCAACAATTGCTGCCTCTATTTTAAAGGCACGAGGTTTTGAAAAATTAGTAAACGTACATGGTGCTTATGCTGACATTTCTGCATCGGCAATACCAACTACTGATTTTGTGTGTCCGACTACATTGTGACCTGTGACCAGTAATCCGTATTTTATGACACCACCTAAAACCTCCTTGGATCGAGTTTTAAAGAATAATTTTCGCGTAGCCTGTTGTATTCCAACTATGTGCTTACGTTACGTCGTTCAAAATACTGGTAACTGACAATTACTCATGTTAAGGTAACAACACAAAAACAAAAACGAAATTTTAGAAAACTAAACCAACTCAATGAAATACGGATTTGTAATCGACAACCGAAAATGTATTGGCTGCCACGCGTGCACAACTGCATGTAAATCTGAACACCAAGTTCCAGTAGGAGTCAATCGTACTTGGGTCAAGCAAGTAGAGAAAGGAGAGTTTCCAAATACCAGACGTCTATTTTCTGTAATGCGATGCAACCATTGTACCAATGCACCTTGTGTTGATATCTGTCCGGTTGAAGCACTATATTATCGTGATGATGGCATCGTTGATTTTGATAAAGACCGATGCATTGGTTGCAAATCATGTATGCAGGCCTGTCCGTACGATGCATTATATATCGATCCAGAATCACATACTGCTGCTAAATGCAATTACTGTGCACACCGTGTTGATATTGGTTTAGAACCTGCTTGTGTCAATGTCTGTCCAGAGGAAGCTATCGTATCAGGAGATATGGATAATCCAACATCTAAAATTGCAACATTACTCGCACGACAACCTGTGAAAGCAAGAAAGACTGAAAAAGGAACAACTCCCAATCTTTTCTACATAGATGCCGATGATGTTTCTTTAAATCCCACAGCCACAGAAAAAGCAGATGATTATTTCTGGAATAGTCAAGGATTGGGAGTAGGGCATTTTGCAAAAGAGGCTGAAAAAATGGCTTTCTCAAATGGAGATATTGTCCAAGCTGCCATGGAAATGAATAGTCCAAAAGTGTCTGTTGCCGAAGCGTCAGATAAAGGAATTGCCAAATCAATTGATGTAATGTTAGGTAAAGGACGTCGTGTCTACGATGCACCTGACAAAGGAATTTTATGGGGATGGGAAGTGTCAGCTTACGTATGGACTAAGGCAATTGCAGCAGGTGCTTTTCTAGTTCCTTTTATTGCATGGGTTTTTGGATTCGCGGAAATCAATGCGACAAGTATGTGGAGTGGAATTGGAATCGGTATGTTATTTCTAGCAATTACAGGTGGACTTTTAGTAATGGATTTGGATCGACCAGATCGTTTTTTAAGTGTATTATTTCGCCCTCAATGGAAGTCTTGGTTAGTAAAAGGAGGATATGCCATCACAATATATGGCGGATTACTAACATTACTCGCACTTTCAACTTGGATGGATTGGCCAATGGTCACTATGATCTCGATGTGGACTACTGCTGTGTTTGCGATTATAGTTGCAATTTACACTGCCTTTTTATTTGCACAAGCCAAAGGAAGAGATTTCTGGCAAAGTCCAACATTATCCATACACATGTTAGTACATAGTGTCATGGCTGGTGCTGCCGTTTTTGGGATCATCTCCTTGTTTACACAGAATGCTTCCAATTGGCAATCCTATTTGAAGATAATTTTAATGGTAGGTATTGGAATTAATTTAGCGACGATGTTGATTGAGCTCACAACGACTCATCCAACCAATGATGCAAAGCGAACCGTTGACATGATTACCAAAGGTGTCTTCAAAAATAAATTTTGGCTAGGCGCTTTGTTATTAGGGAATGTAATTCCATTTGTATTGTTGTTTTTTGTTGGTGCCAATTCGGTGGTGTTAGCGGTTGCGGGGCTTTTGATTTTGATTGGTATTTATATTACGGAGGATATTTGGGTGGAAGCTCCTCAGCGGTTGCCACTTAGTTAGAGAAGTGGGCACTTGCTTGACCTATTGCAATTAGTTATTAAATCGCATAAAATGATATTTGTACTTAGTGAAGTAGTAGTAAATACAAAGCACTTGTTTCGTGAATTTTCGCACACAGATTGCAAAGATTTTCACTGAAGAGAACATATTGGGTTTCGTGCAGATGACGTTCAACCTGATTCAGGCATCGTAAATCTTAAAGCGTTTTTTTATCCCCTCCCTCAAAAACAAAGCATCTACATTTGCATTCACCCGCTCATCCGTAATCAAAGGCGGCGCATGATGTCCCTTCACTCGAGCATCAATAATCAACGACCCATCACAACCCCAATGTTTATGCTTGATCCAACTCTTGACCCCGTAAACATCATGTGAAGGATTGGCGCGAGTAAACGTCGTCCAAAGAAAATTATTCAAAGTATCAGCAGCGAAAGGAGCATCATCCGTCAAGATAACCAACGGAATATTCGTCATGTCAAAACGTTCCAAGTGACTAGCAATCACTTCCGCATCCTCTGCCGCTTTTTCTTGTGTTTCAAATTTCGGAGCAGTAATGGCCAAAACGCCTTTCTGACAAAAACTAGGTTGCGAATACCCTGTTGGTAAACTAAAATTATCAGGTAGTGTTGCCGTCAAATCGCGCAATTTATCACCACAACAAGCCATGATTACTTTAGACCCTTCATTCCAGCCTGAACCAGAATAATCCAAAGTATCAATGGTAGTCCTGGTATGAAAATGCAAATCCCTTCTCCAATCAACTCGTTCCAAAACATGATTGAAAAAATGAGGTATATCATGACAACTGATTTCACCATCACCAGTTGCTGCAATGATTAAAAATTTGGCCAAAGAAGTTTGACCACTACCCAAAATTCGATTCGCTTGCGTTAATATTTCTTCAGGTTTACGTTCACGGAACGGCATGTAACGTTCGCTACCGACTGCTAGTAACAATGGGTGCACACCAGCTGCATCTACGGCATTTATTTCTTTTACACCTGGAAATTCTTGTGGTGCCAACAATTTTACCAACTTAGAAATCAAGTACCCAAAATTAGAATCTTCCTGTGGTGGTCGACCAACAACGGTGAAATGCCAAAGTGGATCTTTCCGATGAAAAACCTTCTCCACCTTCATGACGGGAAAGTCATGTTGCAAACTGTAGTAACCTAAATGATCACCAAAAGGACCTTCCGGCTTCTTCTTGTTTTTTTGAATGGTCCCAACAATGCAAAAATCAGCTTCAGAAGAAATAAAGTGTTCTTGCCATTTGTGATATCGCACCCTTCTGCCACCGAGCATACCCGCAAAAGTCCACTCTGACAATCCTTCCGGTAACGGCATAATTGCACAAAATGCATGCGAGGGAGGTCCTCCTACAAAAATCGAACAACGAAATGGTTCTTCCGATTCATTATAAGCAGTATGATGCACACCGATTCCACGATGCAATTGATAATGCAAACCAATTTCCTCATTCATCACATAATCATTTCCCGACAGCTGAATTCGATACATTCCCATATTGGATTGCATGATATTTTTTTTCTTACCAGGAGGAAGTGTAAATACTTGTGGTAAAGTAACAAAAGCACCACCATCATCTTTCCACGATTTGACTTGTGGTAGTTGATCAATGGTCGTCTCGTGCACACAAGGTTGTGAATACCGACTTCGTTTAGGAAGTGCATTCAAAGCTGTGAAGGGAGCAGAAAGATAACGGGTTGGATTTTTAAAGAAATTAGCAGGATCTGCTTTTAGTTCAATTACTTTCTGAACGTAAGGAATCGTTTTTCGAAACAAAAACTCAGTCTGCTCTTTGGTTCCATAAATATTGGATACCGCTTGAAATGGACTCCCTTTTACTTTTTCAAACAAAATAGCAGGACCACCACTTTCATGAATCCGTCGATGTATTTCTGCCATTTCCAAATCCGGATCAACTTCCGATTTGATACGCAATAAATATCCATTTTTTTCTAAATCATTGACACAAGCTCTGAGGCTTCGGTAGGCCATATTTGTTTTCTTTAGTTAGTTGTTCTAACAAATATAGTTGATAGTAGTTTAAAATTTTCATGAAGTTAATTTGAACGACGGCACTTTGAGAAAACAGTTACACTTTTTGCTTTAGCTGCATTAATTTCCAAATAACGAAACAGAAATACCTGCACTCAATCCAGCCGAATTAAATGGAATAAAACTTCGAATATACTTTGAAGGTTCATCAGGATTTTGAATTTCGCTTTCATTTAAAGAATCCACATGATCAGCATAAATTTGAGATACGCTCAGAGAAGAGATTAGATCTTCACCGTTTATATTATATTCAAGAATTTCAGATTTTCGAGCACCATAGGATTGAGCATAAATATCTAGTTCAATAAAAAATTTGAAAGCTGAATTTGTTTGGAATTCTATACCTGTTGAATTAGACACACCAAATGACCAACCTCCAGAATATTCAGTAAGCCGATGGGTTGCCATAACAGTTCCATCTTGCCAAGTGGTTTCTTTATTAAATTCAATTTGATATTTTCCTATTGCAGCTATAGCACCTATAGTCGTATAAAGTTTGACTTTTTCACCTGTAATGTAAAATTTAGCTTGTGGATTAAACCGAAGCAATTTATTTTGATATTCACGCCAAGAGGCTGTGTGAGTACTTCCTAACAAATAATTGACGCCTAGGCCTAATTCAAATTTTTCATTAACGTGATACATGGCAGTTGCAACAAATTGAGTGCCCTTTCCTAACGAATATTTTGCGATCCCAAAAGTTCTAGTACCAGGCTCACCTCCTAATAAATCTCCTTCCGAAATGGTGCCTGATGCTAATTTAAATTGATATCCGGTTTCTAACGAAAATGAGAATTTCTGTGCAATTAAGCAGTTGAAAAATGATGAAGTAAATAAAAGAAATAGAATTGTTTTCTTCATAGTAATCTAATTTTTCCACAATTAAAATCGTTGAGGGGAGCAGTTATTTCCTATCTTCTTAAAAGTAGTAAAAAATACAATTATAATGTTGAAAAACTTCATTTACTTTGCGGTCTTGAAATAATGTTTTATAGGATACAACTAGATTCAGAAGATAATGATCATTATTAGAACTCATTGAAGAAATATTTTGGATTAAAATATAGTTTGAATAAATTGAGATTATACTACTCATTCGTTATCAAATTGGTTTTGAGAATTTAACTGAAACACACATTGTTCACTATTTAATTACTCGTTAAGCGTAGGCTGTGCCTGCGATTAATGTAATAGCGAAAATCTCTTTCGCATCGAACAAGTATCATACTGAAGTTCAATTAAATAGCATTCAATACTTCCAATCAAAAACAGAACAAAGAAAACAAATCCATTCCCTATCTTTACACCATGAAACAATACTTAGATCTCCTCCAACACATACTAGACAACGGAACCACAAAATCAGATCGAACCGGCACCGGAACCAAAAGCGTATTCGGTTACCAAATGAGATTCGACTTATCAAAAGGCTTTCCATTAATCACCACAAAAAAATGTCACCTTAAATCTATCATCCATGAATTGCTCTGGTTTTTGGATGGCGACACCAATGTTAAGTACCTTCAAGAAAACGGAGTGCGGATCTGGAATGAGTGGGCGGACGAAAATGGAGACCTTGGACCTGTCTATGGAAAACAATGGAGAAGTTGGGAAGGAGCCAATGGAGTTGTGGTCGATCAAATTTCACAAGCAATTGAAACCATCAAAAACAATCCGGATTCTCGAAGAATCATCGTAAATGCATGGAATGTTGCTGATTTGCCTGATATGGCTTTGAGTCCTTGTCATTGTTTATTTCAATTTTATGTGGCGGATGGAAAATTAAGTTGTCAATTATATCAAAGATCTGCAGACACATTTTTAGGCGTACCTTTTAATATAGCTTCTTATGCATTGTTGACCATGATGATGGCGCAAGTATGTGATTTACAACCTGGAGTATTTGTTCACACATTTGGAGATGTGCACCTATATACCAATCATTTAGAGCAAGCAAAACTACAATTGACAAGGACGCCAAAAGCACTCCCAACGATGCAAATCAACCCAAAAGTTGACTCCATTTTCGACTTCAAAATTGAGGATTTTCAACTGTTAAATTACGAACCTTTTCCACACATAAAAGCAACAGTATCTGTTTGATTTCGTAGGAGTTATGTATATTAGATTTTAGTAATTCAATTAACCAAGAAAAATGTTCCACTACCGTCCTTATTTAGACGAAATCTAAATAAATATGAGTGCCTATATTATATTGGTTTAATTGGTACTGATTTGTACTTTTGCGCTGACAAAATCATGACACAACATAAGTGTCTGATTTTAGCGGAATTATACGATATACCAAAAAATTATCTGATGATATATAAATCATTGAAGCTCTGTGTTTTATTTCTTTTCTTTTCTCTAATTCAGATCTCTACAGTATCTGCAGAAGCGGATCTTGCCAGCGGTAAAGCGCTTTTCAAAGCAAAATGTGCATCATGTCATAATAAGGACATGAGAAGCGATTTGACCGGTCCTGCATTAGGTGGAGTAGAAGAACGCTGGGAAGGTAGAGACGAAGTTTTAGCAGCATGGATTAGAAACTCTCAAGCGGTCATCGCATCCGGTGACAAATACGCCAACGAATTATATGTAAAGTGGAATAAAAGTCAAATGACTGCTTTCCCTGAATTGTCAGATGCTGACATTGAAAGTTTATTGGGGTATATCGATGGAAAATGGAAAGGAACTTATGATACACCTAAAAAGGAGGAAGGAGCAGCAGGAGGAACGACAGAAAAGAAAAATAACTTACCCTTATACGGCTTAATCGCATTTGTTTTAGCCGCTCTTGCAATCGTTCTTGCAAGAATTATTTCCAACCTAAACCACATGATTGCGGTAAAAGGTGGAGCTTCTGATGCAGTTCGTCCTGGACTTTTCGAATCAATCGGTGGAAAGAGTTTTGTCAGTTTCCTTTTGTTTGGATTGGTCATTTGGGGAGGTTATACTACTGTAAACAACGCCATCGGCTTAGGTCGTCAACAAGGGTATGCTCCAGAACAACCCATTAAATTCTCACACGCTACACACGCAGGCGCACAAAAGATAGATTGTCAATATTGCCACGATGGTGCAAGACGTAGTAAGCACTCTGTTATACCTGCTGCGAATACCTGTATGAATTGTCACAAAGCTGTTAAAAACGGTAGCCAATATGGTACTGCTGAGATTTCAAAAATCTATGCATCTGTAGGTTATGATCCAACAAGTGACACTTACATTGAGAACTACGATCAAATGCCACAAGATTCAATCAAAAGAGTTTATCAAGAGTGGTTCAAATCACAATATTTGAAAGAAAAGAGTTTGGAGAAATTGGATAGAGTGGGAGAAGATTTAGTGGAGACACAATGGTCTGATATAGTAACTTCATTGACGGGTCCACAAAAGAAAAAAATCGGTGGTCCAATCGAATGGGTACGTATCCACAACTTACCAGATCACGTTTATTTCAATCACGCACAACACGTTACTGTCGGAAAAGTAAATTGTGAAAACTGTCACGGAAAAGTGGAAGAGATGGAAGTAGTTGGACAATACTCTCCTTTATCAATGGGATGGTGTATCAATTGTCACAGAGAAACAGAAGTACAATTTCAAGACAACGAATATTATAACTCATTTAAGATCTATCACGATGAAATCAAAAAAGGTGATCGAACGAAAGTGACCGTGGAAGAAATTGGTGGACTAGAATGTCAAAAATGTCATTATTAAGTAGAGACGTTTTATACAACGTCTCTTTCGAAAAATTTTCATTCAAGAATATATATGAAAAACCAGAAAAACGAAGCTTGGGTAGGAATTAGTGATAAGACCAACGATCCGGATTTGATTGCACAAATTGATAAGGAATTCGTTGAACTACCTATCGTTGATACGCTATCTGATGAAGCAGCTATCGAAACTCCAGCCAACAGAAGAGACTTTTTAAAGTATCTAGGTTTTGGCTTAGGGGCAGCTACTATGGCTGCCGGATGTGATGCACCAATCAGAAGAGCCATCCCGTACGTAACCAAACCAGATACCATCGTTCCAGGTGTCGCTAATTATTACGCATCTTCTTTTGTAGATGGTGGTGATTATTGTGCCGTTTTAGTGAAAACAAGAGAAGGTCGTCCTATCAAGATTGAAGGAAATTCTTTGTCAAGTGTTACTAAAGGTGGAACAAACACACGGACTCAAGCAGCAGTATTATCTTTATATGATACCAATCGTGTGAAAGGTTGCTACAGCCAGAATGGTGAAGAAATGACTGCCATGAATTGGGCAGAAGTAGATAAGGCGATGGGCGCTAAATTAAATGCGGGTAGCCGTATCTTAATTATTACCAACACCATTTTAAGTCCGACTGCAAAGAAAGCTTTAGGTGAATTCACTGCCGCTTATCCAAATGCAAAAGTGGTAACTTATGATCCGATTTCTTCTTCTGCAATGTTGGAAGCGAACAAAGAATGTTTCGGCGATCAAGTGGTTCCTGCTTATCACTTCGATAAAGCAAAAGTAATCGTAAGTGTTGGTGCTGACTTTTTAGCTACTTGGATTTCACCAATCGAATATGCTGCTGATTATTCTAAAAACAGAAGAATCGCTGATTACACAAAAGCAAAAATGTCTCGCCACATTCAAGTGGAAAGCATGATGTCTTTGACAGGTTCAAATGCGGATAACCGTATTTTAATCAAACCATCAGAACAAGGTGCTGCAATCGCTAATTTATATAATGAAGTAGCGGCACTAGCAGGTGGTTCAAGTATATCAGCTCCTGCTATCAATGCAGATGCAAAGAAAGGTCTGAAAGCAGCTGCTAAAGATTTAGTAAATGCTGGAAGTGCAGGTCTTGTGGTTTCTGGTTCCAATAATGTCGGAGAACAAGTATTGATCAACGCAATCAACAACATGATTGGCGCTTACGGAAATACATTAAGTTTTTCTGGCGCTTCTTTACAACGTCAAGGTTTAGATTCAGCTATCCAAGGTGCCATTTCTGAAATGCAAAGTGGAAGTGTTGATACTGCTATCGTTTGGGGTGCGAATCCTGCTTTTGATTTACCAAATGCGGATAAATTTGCAGCTGCTTTTGCAAAAGTGAAAAACAAGATTGCTTTAGCTTACACGATAGACGAAACGTCTGCACTTTGTGATCATATCATCGGTGTACACCATTTCTTGGAGTCTTGGGGAGATGCAGAACCAAAACGTGGATACTATAGTTTGATTCAACCAACGATTGCTCCTTTGTTTGAAACTAGACAAGCAGAAGAGATATTATTACGTTGGGCAAAATCTAACAATTTAAATACGAATTCTGATCAACCATATTACGAGTATGTCAAGAATAGCTGGAAAGGTTTAGCAGGAGGTTTCGCTTCCTTCGGATCATTCTGGGACAATACTTTACATGATGGTATTTATGAAGCACCAAAAGGTTCTTCAGCAAGTGGTTTTTCAGGAAATGTTTCTGGAGCTGCTGCAAAAATCAACAAGCCAGTTAATAGCGAATTAGAAATCGAATTTTTCGAATCATTAAATATTGGTTCTGGAAAATATGCAAATAATCCTTGGTTACAAGAAGTACCAGATCCGGTTACTCGTTGTACTTGGGGAAATCAATTGACAGTTCCAACGCACTGGAATGGTTCTAATGATTACGAAACTTTCCGTGGTATCGGTAGCAGAAATGCGAAGAGTCATGGTGACTATGTAAACATGGGAATCAAAGGTCGTGAAGAAAAAGTTTCTGCTGTTCCACAATTCGGAATGATGAGAGGAACTTTAGGAATGGGAATTGGATACGGTCGTGAAGTAGTAGGAGAATGTGGTGCTGGAATTGGAACCAACGTGTACCCATGGTTATCAATTGATGCGAATGGAAATACTCAATACTATGCTACTAACGTAGAAGTTTCACAAATCGTAGGTCGTGAAAAAGAATTAGCGTGCGTTCAGTACCACCACACGATGGGATTGACGGGTTCTAAAACTGGATCGGACGAAGTAATTAATGTGGATGAAGAAATTTTGGCATTCCAAGGTTCATTGACAGATCGTTCGATTATTCGTACTTCGAATTTGGATGAGTTGAACAAAACAGTTCCTGCACTTGTAAAGGAAAGAGGTCATCACCAATACTTAAATGATCAAACACTTTATCCTTTTGATGAGTACTCTGAAAAACTGTATAGTCAAGGTCATCACTGGGGAATGCATGTAGACTTAAATGCTTGTACTGGTTGTGCAGCATGTACAGTTGCTTGTATGGCTGAGAACAATGTACCAGTTGTTGGTAAAACAGAAGTTCACAGACACCATGAAATGTCCTGGTTGAGAATTGATCGTTATTTCTATGGCGATGCTAACAATCCAAATACGGTTTATCAACCAATGATGTGCCAACACTGTGATAACGCTCCTTGTGAGAATGTTTGTCCAGTGGCTGCAACCAACCATAGTTCTGAAGGATTGAATCAAATGACTTACAACAGATGTATCGGTACTAGATACTGTGCCAACAACTGTCCTTATAAAGTTCGTCGTTTCAATTGGCTGGATTATACAACAGCGGATTTATTCCCTGGTAACCAACCACACATCAACGATGAGAAGATTCCTTTTGGTGCTGACAACTTAACCAGAATGGTATTGAACCCAGATGTAACAGTTCGTTCACGTGGTGTGATTGAGAAGTGTTCTTTCTGCGTACAAAGAATTCAAGAAGGTAAATTGACCGCAAAAGCAGAACGAAGAAACTTAGCGGATAATGACGTAAGAACGGCTTGCCAAACAGCTTGCCCAACTCAAGCGATCATTTTCGGTGATGTCAATAATCCAAATTCTGAAGTGAGCAAACGTATCGCGTCAGATATGACCTACCAAGTAATTGAAGAAGTGAATATTCAACCATCTGTGAATTACTCGATGAAAGTAAACAACAGAAGTGAATTGATCGACGCATAATAAACCCCAAAGGGGTAAAAGCAATAAACAAGGGCAACGCCCTTGTTTAAGTAACAAGTCAGATTTCAAAGCTCTAAAGGAGCGGAAGCAGTCTGAAATATTAAAAAATAATAATCAAAGCGTCCGCATGAGGCGGATGCTAAAACCAAATAAGTTTATGAGCGCACCTATCTCGAATATAAGGGAACCGCTAATAACCGGAAGTAAAACTTACCATCAAATCACAGAGGATTTGATCGGACCTACTGAGAAGGTCCCAGGTTTTGCGTGGATAGCCGGCGTAATGACTTCACTTGCTTTATTAGCATTTGGAGGAGTAGCCATCTTTTGGACCATCTGGTATGGGATCGGTTCATGGGATTTGAATAGAACAATTGGATGGGGTTGGGATATTACCAACTTCGTATGGTGGATTGGTATTGGTCACGCGGGTACGCTGATCTCTGCGATCTTACTTTTGTTCCGTCAAAAATGGAGAATGGGGGTAAACCGTTCTGCAGAGGCAATGACCATCTTCGCCGTAATGTGTGCAGCCTTGTTTCCAGGTATTCACATGGGACGTATCTGGATGGCGATGTTCATTTTCCCTTATCCAAATACACGTGGACCATTATGGGTAAACTTTAACTCTCCACTTCTTTGGGATGTATTTGCAATCTCGACTTATTTTACCGTATCCTTATTATTCTGGTATACCGGTTTGGTACCGGATTTTGCAACCGTAAGAGACCGTGCGAAAGGATTCCGTAAAAAAATCTACAGCTTCTTAGCTTTTGGATGGACCGGAAAAGCAAAGCACTGGCAACGTTGGGAATCACTGTCATTGATCTTGGCAGGTATCGCAACACCACTGGTACTTTCTGTACACACGATTGTATCTTTTGATTTCGCCACTTCTGTAATTCCAGGATGGCACACGACAATTTTCCCACCTTACTTCGTAGCAGGAGCGATCTTCTCAGGATTCGCGATGGTATTGACATTGATGTTGATTGTAAGAAAGGTATTGAAAATTGAAGACTACATTACGATTGGACATATTGAGTCGATGAATAAAGTAATCCTTTGTACAGGTTCCATTGTTGGGGTTGCGTACTTAACAGAGCTTTTCATTGCTTGGTATTCTGGATATGTATATGAGCAATTCGCATTTTATAATAGAGCATTGGGACCCTACTGGTGGTCTTATTTCGGTATGATGTCTTGTAACGTAATTACACCGCAATTTTTCTGGATCAAAAAAATCAGAAGAAGTGTGGCTTGGACATTTGTATTATCAATCGTGGTAAATATCGGGATGTGGTTTGAGCGGTTTGTAATTATTGCAACAACACTAGCACGTGACTATTTGCCGTCATCATGGAGTTACTATGTACCTACATGGGTTGAGGTTGGTATCTATGTTGGAACCTTCGGATTATTCTTCACATTGTTCTTGTTATTCCTGAGAGTTGCACCAGTGGTAGCAGCTGCCGAAATCAAGTCTATCTTGAAAACAGCTGGAGATCAATACACAGGTCCAAATGCAACACATCATGCACACCATGATGATCACGGACATGATGACAAACATGAAGATTTGAAATTGCCTGCTGATTCCAACTCATTCATGGATAGCAATAGGAATGTTGCCACTGCTCCAATCGTTGAAAAAACGAAACGAACAAATACCCAAGAAGAAACGACATCTTACCAAAAAATTGAAGACGATCCTGAGGTTTATAAAGGAAAAGAAATTGACACTAATTTAGATCCGGATGATCCAAATTATAAAAGTTCATTCGTAGCAGGTGCAGTAGGTGCTGGTGCAGGATTGACTTCATTAGGCACACACGAAGATGATTTGAAAAAAGTAGAAGGAATCGGACCAGCAGTTGAAAAATTGTTGAAAGAGGGTGGTGTTAAAAATTGGAAAACATTAGCAGCAGCGAATCCAGAGCAATTAAAAGAATTGTTGGTAGAAGCTGGTGGTACTTTCAAAACAATGGATCCAACAACATGGCCACTTCAAGCACAAATGGCGGATGAAGGTAGATGGGCAGAATTGGAAAAATGGCAAGATGATTTAGATGGTGGAAAGATTTCGTAAATGAAGTCATCACCCTGCAATTTAGTGTTTACAATCTCGCTTTAGATTTGAGGAAATCGGTGTGGAGTGCGAGGCAGAAAACGAAGGCATAGCGTGTTATAGCGAGTATTTCTAACGAAGTAATCCAAAGCGACTTGCCAAATATATGTGATGATTGTAATTATTAAATGGCATGATTTAAATAAACTCGATATCAATTATAAAAATGGTAAATAAAAATAAAACAGTTTTATTCGGTCTTTATGACGATGAAACAGATTTGATTAGAGCAATCAGAAAAGCGAAAGCGGCTCACATTGAAATAGATGAAGTCTATACCCCTTTCCCTGTTCACGGATTGGACCCTGAATTGGACTTGAAAGAATCCAGATTGCACATAGCAGGATTCATCTATGGTGCCATGGGTACACTGACTGCCTTTCTTTTTATGTCGTGGGTATTTACCCGTGACTGGCCAATTATATTTGGAGGTAAGCCATATTGGTCAGTACCTGCTTTTATTCCGATTACATTTGAGTTAACGGTATTGTTCTCAGCAATTGGAATGGTCGTAACTTTTTATACCATTTGTGGAATGGGGCCTGGAGCGAACAACCCAATTTTACATGATAGAATTACAGATGATAAATTCTGTATCGCATTTGATGTAGAAGGTGGAAGTCAAGATCACCACGGTGACGATCATCACCCGGTTGATGTTGAGAAGCTGAAAGATTTTTTCAAAACAACTGGTGCGACAGAAGTACAAACCAAAGTAATTTAAATCACGAGAATTAACTTTTAGAATGAAAAATATTCAATTCATATTATTAGCAATTTGTGGCCTCGTTGTATTTGGTTGCTCACCTTCTGGAGATAATTTCCAAGGGAATGAATACATGCCGGATATGGGACACTCTGTTGCTTATGAAGCCAACTACTATGATTACTATCGATACAATCGTTGGGGATCAGAAGACGACTATCATAAAATGGCACAACCTCGTAAACCAGTTCAAGGAACAATCCCTCGTGGATATGCAGGTGCAGGAGCATCCCTTTCCAAACTAGCGATGCTGAGAGGAATGAATTCACTCAATGCTATTGCCGTTCCGCCAAATGGAAATGTCCCTTATTATTATGAGGACACAGAACCAGAGCGTACACGTGCAATGAATGAAATCATTGAAAACCCGTTTCCAATTACAAAAGCTGGATTAGCTGAAGGAAAAAACTTGTACGATATTTTTTGTGGAATTTGCCACGGTGCAAAAGGAGATGGTGGAGGACTAATTTATGATACGGATGCGAATCCATTAGCGAAATATCCTGCAGCTCCAGCAAACTTGATTTCTGAAGAATTTGTTTCTGCAACCAATGGTAGATATTATCACGCAATCATGCACGGTAAGAATGTAATGGGTGGTTACGCAGATAAGATATCCTATGAAGAAAGATGGCAAGTGATTCACTACATCAGAGCACTCCAAGCAAAAGCAACGGATAAAGAATATAGCCAAACAGCCAACACACTAGGTGGGGGTGGTCAACCAGCTGGAGAAAATTATTCTCGGAATATATCAATGAACGACAACCAAGGTTTCAATATGAGTCCGAGGGGAGGGCATTCATCAGGATCACACGGTGGAGGAAATCTTCACAATGGAAGTACACACAACGGATCTCACAGTGCAACACATAGCGGAACACAAAGTATGCAAGGTCTACAACAAGGTACAACCATACAAGGAGGTGTTAATTCAACCATGCAAATGCAAGATGGGGTGACAGTACCAGGAACTACGATTGATGGTGAGAAAAAAGGGAAAGTGAAGAACTTTTTGAAAAAGACGGGTGAGAAAATTAAAGAAGGTGGAAGTAAGGTAAAAGAAGGAACGAAAAAAGTAGGTGGCAAAATAAAAGGTGCACTTAAAAAGAAAGATGCTGGAAACGGCGGAAACTAAAAACTAAAACGAAAAAATTTCCCGCAAGGGTAAAAAATAAAATTAGCAATGGCAGCAACATCACATAACGATCCATACAGACGTCATTATGAAAATGAAGAGTTCAAATTTGAAGGGTACCAACGTACCGTCTTAATTGGCTTCATGGTTTTAGGTCTTGTCTGTTTAGGACTCACTTGGTTTGATGCAGAACCTTTTCATGCGAGATTCTGGAGTAACTTGTTACACAACACTGTTTACTTCACTGGTTTCGGATTCATCGCCATCTTTTGTATGTGTGCATTTATCACAGCCTATGCGGGTTGGTATGCCGTCATCAAAAGAGTGTGGGAAGCGTACTCCATGTTCTTGATATTTGGTCTCGGACTATTGATGATCATCGGAGCCGGAATGTGGATGGGATGGCACAATCTTTATCATTGGGCAGATCCTACTTTATTGGATCCTAACCATGAAAACTATGACAAGATTATGGTTGGAAAAGCGCCATTTTTAAATAAATCTTGGTGGACATTTGGAACCCTAATCATCGTTGGAATGTGGTATGCATTTTCTAGGAGATTGAGAAGCTTGTCATTGAGTGAAGATAGAAATGGGGATGATGACAAAAACAATAATTTTGTTCACCACCGTAAAATGCGTTTAGTTGCAGGTATCTTTTTGCCATTAGCGGCATTCTCAAGTGCTGCAATGATTTGGCAGTGGGTGATGTCTGTAGATTCTCACTGGTATTCAACCATGTTTGCTTGGTATGCAACAGCAAGTTGGTTTGTAGGTGCCATGTCATTGACGATATTGATTCTATTGTATTTGAAATCAAAGGGATATTATAAAAGTGTTACACCAGAACACATTCATGATTTAGGAAAATTCATTTTCGCATTCAGTATTTTCTGGGCGTATTTATGGTTCTCACAATTCATGTTAATCTGGTATGCAAATGTAGGTGAGGAAACGATCTACTTCAGACATAGAATGGATAATTATCCTTTCCTCTTTTACGCGAACCTTGTGATGAATTTTGCGTTACCTTTTTTCATACTTATGCGTAATTCGACAAAAAGAAAATTTGGTACGGTAGGTTTTGCAGCAGCATTACTTTTATTCTCACACTGGTTTGATTTCTTTCAAATGATTAAACCAGGTGTTTTGCACACAACACATGTAATGGGTGGACATGGCAATCATGGTCATGACAATCATGACACACATAGTGGATTAATTGAAGAAAAAAATGAACCAAAAGCTGTATTTACTTCTTTAAATAGTATGGAACAGAATCCACTAAAAAAAGTAGGAGACAAAGCTGAAAATATAGCAACTAAAGCTGGTGATGCAGTATCAGGTGCTGGTGATCAAGTTGGCGATGCTGCCAAAAAAGCACTTGAAAAAGCGAAGCAAATTGGAACCGATGCAAAAGATCATGTAAAAGATGCAGCCCATAAAGCTGGTGATCATTTGGAAGGTGCGGCCCACAAAGCTGGAGCGCATATGAATAAAGCAGGTCAGAAAATAGAACACGCAGTTGATCATGGCAATGCTGCTCATGATGACCATGGAAAACAAGGACACCAGCATGATGCGCATAGTGGAGACCATAAGAGTCACGACAGTCACGGAGCTCATGATAAGGGTCATACTAATCACAAAGCACATACTTCAGGTGCTCACGATGCTCATGGACACGACGCTCACGCACACGATGCACATGGACATGACGCTCACGGTGGTGATCACGGACATGGAGATCACGCAGTACCATACACCGCAGGATTTACAATGCCGGGCTTCTTAGAGCTTGGAACCTTTTTAGGATTTTTAGCAATGTTCCTATATGTTGTGTTCAGCTCCTTAGCGAGTGCAAAATTAGAACCGAAAAATGATCCTTATTTGGAAGAAAGTTATCACCACCATTCATAGAGATTGGTATATAGCTTGTTAGAATAAATTAAGAAGATACTTCAAAAGAAAAATAGATAATGACAACATTAATCATCATTTTATGTCTGATATTAATTGGAATCGTAATCGTCCAATTAGGTAGAGTCAATGAGTTGGCTGGAAAAATCAGAGGACAAGAAGCATCAGAAAATAGTGCGAATAATTTCCACGGAATTATGTGCATTGTCTTTCTCATTGGCTTTATGATTATGGCAGTGTGGACAACGGCATATTACAAAAACTGGTGTTTGGGTTATGGACCTCATACTTCCGCATCAGAACATGGTGAACTGTTGGATGGCGTTTTCAATATTACCGTATTTTTTACGGCAATTGTTTTTGTCGCTACTCAAATTGCATTATTTGTATTTGGTTACATTTACCGTTATAAAAAAGGACGTAAAACTTTATGGCTTCCTCACGATAACAAATTAGAGATTATCTGGACAGCGATTCCTGCATTTGTAATGACAATCTTGGTTGTTGGTGGATTAGATGCTTGGAACACCGTGATGGCGGATGTCGGACCCGATGAGGAATATATGGAAATTGAAGCCACAGGTTCACAATTCCTATGGTTTATCAGATATCCTGGAGCAGATGGAAAACTAGGAACCAAAGACTACAAAAAAATTACTGGAATCAATCCACTAGGACAGGATTTTACAGACGCAAAGAACTGGGATGATTTCCAACCTTCTGAAATCGTATTGCCAGTAAATAAAAAAGTAAGAGTTCGTATTACGGCTCGTGATGTATTGCACAATTTTGATTTACCGCATTTCCGTGTGAAAATGGATGCAATTCCTGGTCTACCAACCTACTTCGTTTTCAAACCAACAATCACTACTGAACAGTATCGTCAGAATTTAAAAGAATATCCAGAATATAATGTTTTGGCTGATCCGGAAGATCCTGAAAATAAAAAGAAGTTGTGGGAGGAATTTGACTACGAACTAGCTTGTGCAGAATTGTGTGGAAAAGGACACTTCTCCATGAGAAAGACTGTCAGAATTGTTACTCAAGAAGAATATGATCTATGGTTAGCTGAACAGCAATCCTTTTACATGTCTCAAATCAGAAATAGTGATGAGGATCCAATGAAAGGAAAAGCTTTGGACATGGAAATTCGACAAAGAAGAATGACTTTTAACAATGCAGTTGAAAAAGCAAGAGCTTCAGAAACAGATAAAGTGATTCGTTTGGATCATGTAAAATTCCAAACTGGTTCAGCTAATCTAACCGATGATTCACGTTACGAATTAGATAACTTAATTGGTGCATTAAATAAATATCCAGAAATGGTAATTGAAGTAATGGGTCATACAGACAATGTAGGAAATCCAACAGGAAATCAGACTTTATCTAACTCAAGAGCAGCCTCTGTTGTCAACTATCTGTTGAATAAAGGTGTTAATAGTTCAAGAATGACTTCGAAAGGATATGGAGATAAAGTTCCTGTTGAAGATAATGCAACGGCAGAAGGGCGAGCGAAAAACAGAAGAACGGAGTTTAAAATTATTTCTCAATAAGAAAAAAGCACATTCCTATTTTGGGATGAAAATATAAATTAGAGTTATGTCAGTAGTAAATTACGACGAAGATGTATTGATAAAGGAACAAGGGTTCGATGACCATTTTCATGACCACCATCATGGAGACAAATATCAATCTAATTTTATCACTACTTATATCTTCAGCCAAGATCACAAGATCATCGGTAAACAGTTTTTGATTACGGGAATGATTTGGGCGATCATCGGCGCCGGTATGTCAATCATCTTTAGATTGCAATTAGGTTTTCCAGATGATAGTTTGACATGGATTAAACCATTACTAGGAAAATGGATCACGGTCAACGAAACAACAGGTATTGGGACACTGGCTCCAGAGTTTTATTATGCGCTGGTCACCATGCACGGAACCATACTGGTCTTTTTCGTATTGACGGCCGGGCTCTCGGGTACCTTTAGTAATTTATTAATACCCTTGCAAATTGGAGCCAGAGATATGGCATCACCGCTGTTGAACATGCTTTCATATTGGTTCTTCTTTATAGCAGGTGTCGTCATGTTCTGCTCACTATTCTTAAGTACTGGACCTTTCGCAGGTGGATGGACTGCTTATCCTCCGCTGAGTGCATTGCCTCAAGCCTCCGATGGATCGGGTGCTGGGATGACAATGTGGGTAGCGAGTTTAGTGTTATTTGTTGTTTCCGTTTTGCTTGGTGGAGTCAACTATATCACAACAGTACTAAACTTGAGAACAAAAGGAATGACCATGTGGAGAATGCCACTAACGATTTGGGCATTTTTGATTACTGCAATCTTGGGATTATTATCATTCCCGGTTTTGGTTTCTGCATTGTTGTTGGTCATGTGTGATAGAGGATTAGGAACCAGTTTCTTTTTAAGTGAAATTTTCGTCGGTGGTGAAGCATTGAATCACGTGGGAGGTAGTCCGGTTTTATACCAACATCTTTTCTGGTTCTTAGGTCACCCTGAAGTATATATTATTATTCTTCCAGCGATGGGACTGACTTCAGAAGTATTATCTGTACACGCACGTAAGCCTATTTTTGGTTACAAAGCGATGGTCTTTTCGATCTTGGCAATTGCATTCTTATCATTCATCGTATGGGCACACCATATGTTTATGTCAGGAGTGAATCCATTTATCTCTAACTTCTTTGTAATCTTTACATTGATTATTGCGGTACCATCTGCGGTGAAAGTATTTAACTGGATTGCCACGCTCTATGGTGGAAATATTCGATTCGTAAGTGCCATGTTATTTGCAATGGGTTTTGTATCATTATTCATCTCTGGTGGGTTGACGGGTATTTTCCTTGGAAATGCAGCAATTGATATTCAGATGCACGATACTTATTTTGTAGTTGCTCACTTCCATATTGTAATGGGAATTGCAGCCTTCTTCGGAATGTTCGCGGGTATCTATCATTGGTTCCCGAAAATGTATGGTCGTTTTATGAATGAAACACTTGGAAGAATTCACTTCTGGGGTACTATGATAGGAGCATACGCCATTTTCTGGCCAATGCATTATCTAGGAATGGCAGGAGTCCCTCGTAGATATTACCGTTTTGATAACTTCGAAACTTTCTCGCATTTCAGTCAGATGAATCAGTTCATCACGATAGCAGCAATCATCGTATTCTTCTTACAGATTTTATTCGTAGTGAATTTCTTCGTAAGTATCTGGAAAGGAAAACGGGTTACTACAAAAAATCCTTGGGGTGCAACTACCTTAGAGTGGACGACTCCAATTGATGCAGGTCACGGAAACTGGCCTGGAAATATTCCTGCAGTTCACCGTTGGGCTTATGACTACGGAAAAGATGGGGTAGAATTTATTCCTCAGATTGTTCCATTGACGGATGAGGAAAAAGAAAACGAAGCGGACTTGCATTAACTCGAAGTAAGATCCTTAAAAGGGCTCAGAAAAATTGCTTAAAACGCGAAGTAATATTTTTTGAAAGAGAAAGTATAAAAAATAAAGGACAGCCCTTTTAAGGGTAGAATACACAAAGTAAAATTGAAAACGACAAAAGTCATATCATCCAAAGTTGAGAAAAGAAACATCTCTGGTTTTCTTGGTCAAAAGATCAATGACTATAAGATGTTGGTGAAATTCAAATTGAATTTGCTAGTTGTCTTTTCTGCAATCATGGGATTTTTAATTGCATCGAATGGAGCGATTCATTGGACCGCGTTAGCGATATTGGCTTTAGGTGGATTCTTAGTAACAGGTGCAGCCAACACATTAAATCAAGTACTGGAAAGAGAATTTGACCAAAAAATGAAAAGAACTGCAGGTCGTCCGCTTGCTGCTGGAAGAATGCAAATTTCTGAAGCGGTGATGTTGGCAGGTCTGATGAGTATGGTTGGAATCATATTGTTAGCATTATTTAATCCGATGACCGCCTTATTAGGAATGTTGTCATTGATATGCTATTCATTTATTTATACACCTTTAAAGAGAGTAGGGCCGATTGCTGTATTTGTAGGTGCGATTCCAGGAGCTTTACCAGCGATGATTGGAGTAGTAGCGTTGCAAGGTGGATTGACTCCTTTGGCATTAGCATTATTTGGGATTCAATTCATGTGGCAGTTTCCACACTTTTGGGCAATTGCTTGGGTAGGTCACGAAGACTATACCAATGCAGGTTTCAGATTATTGCCATCAAAAAATGGAGAGAAAGATGCTTCGGCAGGATTTCAAAGTATGATTTATGCTTTGTTGATTTTACCATGTATTTGGACTCCTTTTTATTTAGGAATTACAGGAATTTTCTCCGCATCCTTTTTGACAGTATGTACGTTGATATATGCTTTCTTAGGATTCGAATTATATAAAAAATGTACAAGGGAAGCAGCAATGAAATTGATGTTTAGTTCATTCATTTATTTGCCGCTCGCTTTCATCGTTTTGTATTTGGATAAGATTTAGATAAGAAATTTAAATTAGGTTACGAAAGGTGTGTTCACGATTCTGATCAATTTTATATTTAGTTACTAATTTTTAAATTAAACAATGGACTTGTCAGTCAAAAAAGAAAGACGTTACCACAGTAAAATTCATCCGCAAAAATTTGCGTTATGGGCGGGTTGTGCGAGCATCGTGATGTTGTTTGCAGCGTTGACAAGTGCGTATATTGTGAGAAAAGCCGCTGGAAATTGGTTGGAATTTAAATTACCGGTTCAGTTTTTTTACAATACATTAGTGATCATCATCAGTAGTATTACTTTACAAGCATCCTATTACTTTTTCAAGAAAGGGAATGCACAATTGTATCGTGGCTTATTGGTGGTTTCATTTTTGTTAGCTTTAGTGTTCCTCGGAATGCAATATTCAGGTTGGTTGTCAATGGAGTCGATAGGGGTAGAGTTGGCTGGAAATCCATCTGGATCTTTTGTTTATGTAATATCGGGTTTGCATGCTGCTCACTTATTGGGTGGAATAGCGGCAATAATTGTCGCTTTAGTGCATGCCTTCATTTTAAAATATAAAGTCACGAACCAAAGAAAACTTCGTTTTGAATTGACCTTAACGTATTGGCACTTCATGGGAATTCTTTGGATTTATCTTTTATTATTTTTTATACTACAGTAATATTTATCAGCAACAGTTGATATACTTAAACTAATTAATACTAATGGCTCACGACACAGCGCATACAGATGTAATTCCTGAACAGGGGCATCTGGAACACAAAGACTATATGGATTCGCATGACGGACCAGCATGGGGAGGAGGTAAACGTCCTTTCAAAGCTAGTTACGGAAAGTTGATGATGTGGTATTTCCTTTTATCAGATGCATTTACTTTTGCAGGTTTCTTGATTGCTTATGGTGCAATTCGTTTTAGTATGCCTACATGGCCAGTGCCAGATCATGTATTTTCTGCCTTCCCAGGTGGATTCCATGGATGGCCATTAATTTTTGTAACCGTAATGACTTTCGTGCTGATCTTAAGTTCTGTCACAATGGTGAGAGCAGTACAGGAAGGACATCGCAGAAACAAACGAGGGGTCATGTTCTGGATGGCACTTACCATTATTGGAGGTGCAGCGTTCCTTGGATGTCAAGCTTGGGAGTGGAATACGATGATCAATGAAGAAGGCGTCACCGTAACAAAGAACCCATTTTCTACTCATCTTCAAGGTGGAACTTATTTGACTGGTGCAGAAATTGAAGGTGCAGGATTTGAAAAAGTCATGACAGAAACGCACGGTAAAACTGCTACTTATTATTTAGAACCAGGCGCAGAAGATATTGAAGAAAACCGCTTGTTTGTAAAACAAAATCACCAGAAAGAAGTGCTGGCAGGGGAATCATTTAAGGAGGAAGATCCTTACTTGATTACTTACAACCACGATACCCACTTGTATGAACCTTCAGCTTTCAAAACACCAGATGGTTCAATTCACAAAGAAGCATTTGGTCCAATTGCATTCGGTTCACTATTCTTCTTTATTACTGGGTTCCATGGATTTCACGTATTTTCAGGAGTTGTATTTTTGCTAATCATTTTGATCAATGTAGCAAGTGGCTTATATCACAATCGTTCCAACAATTATGAAATGGTTGAAAAAATCGGATTGTATTGGCACTTTGTCGATTTAGTATGGGTATTTGTATTCTTAGTTTTCTATTTGTTGTAGTACTTGAACACCAGACAATAGAAACTTAAGGTTAAAAAATTTTAAAAAAATTAATTCTCTTTTATAATGGCAGATTTAAGTTACGAAGATTCGAAAAAACTAGTATTCAAAGGAATGGCGTTGTTGGCAGTAGTGACGTTGATTGAAGTAGCGATTGCATTGGTCGGAAAAGGTTATGTGATCGAAGGTTTTCATTTACCAGTTTGGTTAATGTACATTTCGATGATTGGATTGAGTCTATATAAAGCATATTTTATTGTTTATGAATTTATGCACATGAAATATGAAGTAAAAGGATTGGCGATGAGTGTATTGTTACCAACGGGATTATTAGTATGGGCAGTTATTGCTTTTTTCAATGAGGGAAATTCATGGAATCAACGAAGAACCTTGATCAAGGAAAAAAATGCAGAAACAATTGATGATACGCGAAAAAGTACAGGAAGTATTATTGATCTAAAAGATGTCAAAAATTTGAACTAAGAAAGATATTGAAAAGCGTTCCTTTGGAACGCTTTTTTTTTGGGGTTTTTTAGAAAGTAATTTAAAATTCGTATTCATTTCTCAATATTTCAAAACCAACCATTCCATATCTTTGTTACCATAAAGAACAACCAATTCAACAATGACAGAACCACAAAACAGAAATTCGAATAAAATTATAAGAGGACTTGGACTACTTTTGTTTCTGGTAGTTTTACCGGGTGGTTCGTGGTACTATCTGCAAAAGGGGTTGGATTATCAAAAAGAATTACGTTCTGAATTGACTGAGTATGGCGAAGTTCCTTCATTTCAGTTGGCGGATACTGCTGGAAAATTACGAGACAGTTCTATTTTTAGTGGTAAGGTTGCGGTAGTTGGTTTTGTAACTCCTGATGAATCTGAGCAAGCAAAACAAATGGAAGTGTTGGCAAAATTGTATGATCAATTTGATAAAAAAGATCAATCAAGAATTGTGGTTTATGGATTAAATTGGCCGCAAGATAAAAATGATTCGTTTCGGGCATTAAGAAAGAAATACAAAATGGAGAATCCTGAAAAATGTTTCTTCTTAACCGGTGAAAACTCAAATATCCAAAACATTCTAAATCAAGGATTCAAGTGGCCGTCAAAAAATACAGAAAAAGATGAGAAACTTTTCTCACTTTCAGAAAAACCGAAAAACGGAAATTATCCTTATTTGGTGTTGGTAAATAAAGATCGAGAGATTATTAATTACTATGATAGCAGGGACGAAGATCGAGTGAAAACAATGGTAGAACATGTCGCTATTTCAATCCCATTGGAAAAACGAAAAAAACCAAAATTAAAAAGAGAACAAGAAAAATAGTATGCAACCGAATTTAGTATTAGCAAAGAAAATGAATATTGCAGCAATCATTATTTCAGTGATTGTGCTAGGCTTAGTGGCAGGATTACGGCCAGCTGCAAAACCTGATTTTGGAATAGATTTCAGTTTTCTTCCCCAAGTTTATTCGTCTATTAATGCAATTGTTGCGATCTGTCTAGTAATGGCCTTGGTTGAAATCAAGAGAAAGAATATGGCTGCCCATCAGCGATATATTTATATTTCGATGGGACTGTCTGCTTTATTTTTAATACTGTATGTGGTCTATCATTTCACTACTCCGGAAACTAAGTACTGTGGTGTCGGAACCATCAGATATATTTACTTTTTTATACTAATTACGCATATCGTTTTGGCAGCTTTGATATTGCCATTTATCTTATTTACATTCATTAGAGCCTATACCGGACAATATGAAGCGCATCGTAAAATGGCGAAAATTGTTTGGCCTTTTTGGTTTTATGTAGCGGTAACGGGACCTATTATTTATTTGATGTTGAGACCTTGTTATGGGTGATCTTGTTATGCAGGATCCACCCCGGGCCTTCGGTCCCACCCTCCTTGAAAAGGAAGGTGAGCGCGTGAGCTCGCGTTCTTACGCTATCCCCTTCCTTTTTTAAAAGGAAGGGGATGTCCTGCTTTGCTGGTACAGGGATGGATACAAATACTAGCAATTCAAAATTTAATTCAATGAAAAAATCAATCATAAAATTATTTACAATCACATTGTTATCATTTACCTTTTCATTTGCACCAACGAATGAAGTGATAGCACAATGTCCCATGTGCAAGATGTCAGCAGAACAAAATCTCAAAGATGGGGGTACGGCTGGTAAAGGATTGAATCAAGGAATCCTCTACATGTTTGTGATGCCTTACTTACTTGTTGGATGTATAGGATATGTTTGGTATCGCAATCGTTTGACTGGTGATCATGGGAGCGGTATTGCACATGATGCAAATTGATTCTTGATTCCTGTCGTTTTAGAAGCTTTGAGGATGCTTAAACTTAATCAAAGCACTACGCAATGATCTAAGTTTACGAATCCTCAAACACTTCACGAACTTATTCAACGCTTCGCTCCAAAAAAGTTTTAGCTGCCACATTAAAAAATCCGACTGCTTGATCTTCTGTTTTATCAGAATTCAAAGTTTGAATATTAGTTGCAACATTGGCTGGTGGTTCTGCAAATAACGCAGCATCTCCCAATGTCATTTGTGTTCTAATCTGTACTAAGTAGAAAAATGCATCTAAATTAAGCGAATGAATTTCAACACGGATAGAATCCCCTGCAACATAAGGAGGTAATTCTCCATCATCAACGGCATCATCACCCGTATCTGGGAACCGATTAATGTTTCCGCGAATAGGTGCAATAAATGCGGTACCATCAACACCATTTCCAGCAGTGAAGGATGCATCGAAAGCAATATTCATTTCACTTGGCTTATTTAGAAACTGATTGTTTTTGTAAGTCTTAATCCAATATGCATCACCTGGACCTACAAAATCTTGTGCAAAAAATTCGCCGTAAAATCCTTCAGGTTGACCCAATGATTCTTCCTCAAAAGTCATCACAATCGAATCAACTGGAGGTACACGATTCATCAAACTAAAAGCTTGATACATCACACCATTACTTTCTATATCTAATTGATAACCACTCCCCACATCGCCTAAATTATTGAAGCCATCAGGATTCCAAACATAATTACCGTCGTTATTTTCGTCCAGAAAATTAAAGACATTTCCATTCTGATTAGTGACGGTCACGGTTGCACCAGTAATCGCAGGTGAGGCAGTAGCATCAAAATAAGGACTTGTTCTTTTTAGCTTGATGATTTGAGGTTCGATGTCATTGGTCAACCATGCATCCACGACCACCTGTCTGACACCATCTTCTAAGTCCACATCTACTACATCTTGACATGCAAAAACATTAAAAACGATATAAGTTAGTAAAGCTATTTTGAATAATTTCATAATTTAATTTTTATGTAATTGGGATGTTATTTGAATGTAAAATTATATGCAACTGCAGGAATAAAACTTCCAATGACTGAAAATTTAACCGCTTCAGTGGTGATGGGTTCACTATTTATTGGTCGAATTGTGTTTTGTCTAAAGAAAATCGAGAACGGGTTTCTTCTGTTATAGACATTGTAAATAGAGAAGACCCAGTCACCATTCCAACGTTTACCTTCCTTTTCTTTTCCGTTTAAAGTAGCTGACAGATCCAGTCGATGATAAGCTGGGATTCTGACGTTATTTCTGGATTCATTAGAATTATGCGGAATCACGTAATCTTGTTGTTCAATTCTATCCGTTGGAAAAGTTGTCGGTGTTCCTGTATTGAACACAAAATTAGCAGATAGATCCCATCGCTTACTCAATTGGTAAAAAGCAGTGGTGCTAAAATTATGTGTCTGATCAAATCTTGATGGAAACCATTCATTATTGTTAACACCTTCTACCAGTCGTTCAGTTCTAGCTAAAGTGTAGCTGATCCATCCAGTAAACTTACCTTTCTTTTTCTCTACTTGAAGTTCTAAACCATATGCTCTACCTTCTCCTTCCAATAATTCTCCTTCCAACAATGGGTTTACAAATAAGTCCGCACCATCTACATAATCCACCAATGATTGGAAGTCCTTATAATACAATTCTACAGAAGTGACATAGTTGTTGTCTCTGAAGTTTTTGAAAACACCCAATGCTACTTGATCAACGACCATTGGTTTGATATTGTTGGTGCTTGGTGACCAAACATCGAGTGGGGTAGCAGCAACTGAGTTGGAAATCAAATGGATATATTGCGCCATTCTATTATAGCTCAACTTCATGGACATCGATTCGTCCAATTGATATTTTACGGATACTCTTGGTTCCAAATTTGAGTAGGTTTGGATGCTTTCCCATTTGTCAAATTCTTGGAGATTTCCAGTGAATTGTTTTCTTTCGCCTGATGCTGTTTCTTCAAATTCATAAGTAGTTCCTTCACCCATGTAGTTGAAATGCGAAAATCGAATTCCATAGTGAAGGGATAGTTTGGAATTAATGGTTTGTTCATTTTCGATAAATAAACTTGATTCCAATGCATTTTTAGGATCCAAACTGAAGTCGTTGGTGACACCTTCTGTAACACTTTTCGCACGTCCTGGGTCGAATTCATACAAAATCCCTTGTCCTCCAAAAGTGATGAGATTTTTAGGATTCAAGAAATAGGACATGTCTGCTTTAAAGCTGTAATTTTCGATATCGGCTGACCAGTCAAAGGTATTGGTCACTTCATCTCCAAAATTAATTTGATAATCATAGATACTATAGTATGCTGTAAAATTTGAAAACAAACGATCACTGAAAAGGTGGTTCCATCTCAAGGTCGCTGTTTTATTTCCCCAATCAAATCCGGCACCGGGTCCAAACGCAAAATTATCACGACCCAAATAACCTGATAAAAAGATTCGATCCTTGTCACTGATTTTGTAGTTGGTCTTTAAAGTTAAATCATAAAAATTCAATTTAGTCCCATCCAAATCATTGGCCTTCAAAAAAGGTTGCGCTAAAATATCAATGTATGATCGACGACCAGCAACAATAAATGAGGCTTTATCTCCTATTGGGCCTTCCACAGCCAAACGACTAAAGATGGTTCCGATTCCTCCAGTCAAAGCCAAATTTTTACTATTTCCCTCTTTCATCCTGACATCCAAAATGGAAGACAAACGACCACCATATCGTGCAGGAATTCCACCTTTATACAATTTCACATCTTTCACAGCATCTGGATTAAAAACAGAAAAGAAACCAAAAAGGTGTGATGAATTATAAACAGGTGCTTCATCTAATAAAACCAGATTTTGATCAACACCACCCCCACGTACGTTGAAACCAGTCGCTCCTTCACCAACAGAACTAACTCCAGGGAGTAATTGGATACTTCGAATCACATCCACCTCACCTAATAGCGCTGGCAATTTGTTGATGGTTTTCATATTCAGTTTATTGACACTCATTTCGGTGTTGGTGACATTTTTGTCCTCTGATTCAGAAGTTACAACAACCATGTCCAGCTCAATTCCTTCTTCACCAAACTCGATGGTTAGCGTTTGATTCTCAGAGAGATTGATTTCTTTCTTTTGAGTTTCAAAACCGAGATAGGAAAATTCGATCACATAAGTTCCAGGGTCCAAAGAAATAGAATAGAAACCATACTCATTAGAGGTAGTACCAATTCCCAAATCCGGAACATATGCAGAAGCCCCGATTAAAGTTTCACCAGTCTCCCCATCTATCAAGTAACCACTTATTGTCACTTTTTCAGCCTGAGCTTGCAACAACAATGGCAGACCGAGTAGTACGAGCAAGCAATAGATTTTTGTAAATATTTTCATTTTATAATTTTTCAGATTTAAGCACCTTAAATTGTAGTGTAAATATAGAATCTATGTTCTAATCAACGGATAATAAACAATAAATTATAGACGAGTGTTCTTAATTCTTCTATGAAAATTAAATTAAAAAAAGGTTCGCAACAATCGTCGCGAACCTTGTAATTATAAGTCGAAAATTTAAAACAAATTATTCTCTTTTTGCGAAACCTAAGCTCTAATTTTCCTTTTGGTCAATGGCATCATATACCCAATATTAATTCCCATTCCTGTATTTTTGAGTTGTAAATCTGCGAATGAAAAATTATCAACTTGCGTGAAGCCATGGTTATATCTAGCATCAAAAAATAGTTGACCAGGTCCTGTTGTAAACGCAACACCTGCACCGACAACTCCTCCGATATCCACCCGTTGCAAATTTTCGCCGCTGAAATCAATTTCCTGTGACCAAACTGGGATGTCAATTAGGATGGTGGCAAAAGTTTGGACATCACCTTTCATGGCGTATCTGAAATTAGGACCTGCCGAAATATATCCTTTAACGGGCCCTGTTCCAATTTTGTACTTGGCAAGAATAGGCATCGATAAGTAATCCACTTTGACTCTTGCTTTCACACCTAAGGGTACGGGGATATTAAAAACATCTAAATCCATTCCTTCACGGATGCTGAATCCACTTTTTTCGTAAGAAAGCTCTGGTTGGAATCCAAAACTTTCGCCTAACATAATTTCTGAGATGACCCCTCCGGAAAAATCCGTGAGACCGATGGTATTTGGGAGTAAATTGTTATCAATTCCTTGTACGGCAACATCTGATCGATAGATACCTGCTTTTGCACCAATAGATACTTGTCCGAATAGGGAAGCAGTAATTGCCATGAGCAACACTGTAGTTCCGTTTTTGATTAGCGTTTTCATATTCTTCAATTTTGGTGAATAAATAATAATACGAATTGTATTCTACACCTAAAACGAAGCATAAAAGTTAAGGTAGGTTAACCAACTGTTAGTGAAATATTAAAAAAAGGAGATATGTTTTGTAGGGTTTTAAATAGCGTTAAGAGAATTATAAGTTGATTAAAATTGCAAAGATTAATAAGAGGACAAGGACCACAGCACTAATCAATAACGCTTTGAAAATACTCAACAATCCATCTCCTCCAGAGTTGCCACTTCTTTTTTCAGCATCATACCGATTAACCCGCTTTGCATACCCATTTTTTTTCCGATAAGTTCTAATTTCACTCAACGCAACTGAATCTATAGTAGCGGTCTCATCACCGCATGTTTTGTAAAGAAGCATTTCGTTTTTTACTTCAATAATGTCGACATCTAATTGATCCTTATTTATCATCACTAATATATCACACTGCAATTTGCTTTCAGCCAAATCTTGTGTACCAGTTTTTCTAAAATTAGCTTTACGGGATCTCCGAGGAAGGTTTGGATGACGACATTGGTATTGAGTACCATCTGCCAAATGAATAAAGTCAACTTCATTACATGTTAATGAATCGATAGTGGGGGCTGGATCATCACATTCTTTGTAAATGACTTGCTTGTCATTGACTTCTATTATTTCAGCCATAAGGGAATAACCATTATACAGTGAAATAATGTCACACTCTAGCGTATCCATATTTTCAACTAGCGTACTAATTTTTTTTATCAGTATCCTTTCTCTTAACTTTTTAAGAATGCCTACTTTTTCTTTTTTTGGAATTACAGAAGCATTCCGAACTGTTCCTTCAGAACCAATCGCAAAAGCATTAATTTGTAACAATAAAAATGTAAGTAAGAGTATCGTGTTTTTAAACATTATTGGTTGTTAAAGTCAATCATCAAAAAAATAAATTTAACAATGTAGTACCGGAATTAGTAAGAGGAAAATGTAAGTTTTCCACTATACGTATACATAAACGTGGTTGGCCCCAATTTGGTTGGTTACTAAAGTTCAATATTACAGCTGATAAATATCTTTATACTTTTCATTTACATAGTCCATAAAATATTTGAAGTTCAGCTTTTCACCAGTAACTTTTTTACACAAGTCGTTGGCATCATAGAAACGTCCGTGTTGATGAATTTTATCTCTCAACCACTTCAATAAATTTGAGCTATCACCATTTTCAATCTGAGTAATGATGTCTGGAATATCTTTTTTAGCTTGAGCAAAAAATTGAGCCGCATAAAAACTACCCAATGAGTAAGTTGGAAAATAACCGATACTACCATGACTCCAATGAATATCTTGTAAAACTCCTTCTTTATCATTCGGTACTTCAACTCCTAAATATTCTTTATACTTCGCATTCCAAACTTCTGGAAGATCTTTGACTTTTATCGATTTTTCAATTAATCCTTTTTCTATTTCATAACGAATTAGCACATGAAAATGATAGTGCAATTCATCTGATTCAGTTCGGATTAGATTCGGTGCAATCTTATTGATACCTTTATAAAAAGTTTCTAAAGAGACAGTTGATAAGTTTTCAGGAAACGCTTTCTGCAATTTCGGATAATGTGCTTTCCAAAAAGGCAGTGATCTTCCAACATTGTTCTCCCACAATCTGGATTGAGATTCATGAATTCCAAGTGAAACATATTTTCCAGTAGGCAAGCCGTAGTCCGCATGAGGAAGACCTTGCTCATATAATGCGTGACCACCTTCGTGAATACAACTCCAAGTCATGTTCCCAAAATCATTTTCATCAATTCTGGTAGTGACTCTTACATCAGTCGCTGAAAAATTGGTTGTAAATGGATGAGTAGAAATATCTTGTCGACCCGCCTCAAAATCATACCCGATATTTTTTAGGATCTCAATACCAAATTCCCATTGTTTATCTTTAGCATATTTTTTTCTTAAAAAAGAATTGTCAATTTCTGATTTACTTCGAATTTTAGAGGCGAAATCAACCAACTGATTTCTTACATCTTTGAAGAGTACGTCCAAATCTGCAACAGTCGCACCAGGTTCAAATTCTTCTAAGAGTGCGTTGTAAGGATGCGCTTTGTACCCAATTATTTCCGCTTCTTCAATTTTAAGATCCATCAATTCCGTCAACGGTTTTTCATAAATCGAAAAGTCATTTTTTTCTCTTGCTTCCAACCAAGCATGAAAAGTAGTTGAAATTAATTTAGAGCGACGCATCACAAAGTCAGTATCAAATTTATTAATCCGTTCAAAATCTTTATGCGTTAATTCAATATTTCTTTTTTCACGTTCATCCAAATCACTTCCATTGTTGGCAAGAGATTGGAGGGTTGCACCAAATGCTTTGTTGGTAAAAATCTCGTGAGCAATACCGGATAACGTGGCAACTTGACGAGATCTCGCAGCTGCTCCTTTGGATGGTAAATTAACTTCCTTGTCCCATGATAAAACAGCGATCGAATATTCTACATCCGCATATTTTTGCATGTTTTCAAGATAAGACTGGTAGTTGGATTTCGACATTTTTAAATGTTTTTGTTACTGTAAAAATACAATTATCATTTGACTTTGGAAGGGAGTGAGTCGGCAAGTTCATACGTTTAGATGCTTCACATCTAATTTGTACTCGGAGTAATCAAATTTTGAACAATAACAAAATTGTCATTCTGAGAAGATAAAATCTTAATCGGATCACTAAATGAATAAATGACAAGAATCATTAAAGCGAATGAGGTTAACGTAACTGCCATTTTTAAATGGCATTCTCGAATTCGTCAACTGAAGTCTGCGGCTACAATAACAGTCTTAAAATTAATTCTTTTCATGGGTAGCGAAGTATTGATGATAATCAATATGCAGTCGAAGAATCAGCGTGTCCATGTTTCGCAATTTCGACCGTGCATGGAGTGTTGAATATAGAGGTGGTGGAGAAATTTATCTCCCAAAGGTCGAATGTAGATCGATAAGAACTGCGATTTATCTCAATCAAAATTTTTAAAACTTTACCCAAGTCCACTATTCATCCCCTTCAATTTTCAATCCAGCAAACAACATCATCAACCAGCCTCCTATAAAAAACAAGCCGCCAATCGGAGTAATCGGACCTAACCATTTGTAAGTGGTTAAGCCAATTAATTCACGCGTATTCAACAAATAAATCGACCCTGAAAAGCAAACAATTCCAACAATAAATAGCCATCCAGCAGTATTAAAGCCTTTTATTTTGAATTGCTCAGCAAATAAGCAGCATAACAATGCAGCTCCGACATGATAAAATTGATAACTAATTCCGGTATTGTAACTTACAAGTTGAGCAGCCGTCAGTTTTTCTTTCAAAAGATGTGCACCAAAAGCACCTAGAATCACCGTTAGAGCACCAAGTATACAAGCTATTGTAAAAAGTTTTTTGTTCATTTTTTATCGCTTCAAATTTCTTTTAAGGATTGGGTGTTTAATATAATCTACTTTGTCGATTATGAATTACTTTATTTCTTTGAAAACTTTATTCGTTTGTAATCTATGACCCCAAAGTGGGTCAAGCATCTACCTTGGGGCATCGCCGGCATCGCCCCAAGTATTTCACGCATACTCGTCCAGCCCTGAAAGGGCGTAGCAACAATCGATTACATATTTTTACAAGTATATTTTTTATGTTGAATTTTAGCAAACCTTCCCTTTAAGCAATCTGCCAATCAATCTCTGCTTTCCCTTGTTCCTTCAACAATTCATTTGTTTTGGAAAAATGATGATTACCAAAAAAAGCACCACCAGCTAAAGGAGAAGGGTGGGCCGACTCCAAAACATAATGGGTCATCTCATCAATCAACTCCTTTTTTCCTTTTGCAAAATTTCCCCACAATAAAAATACGACCCCTTCTTTTTCCTCTGATATTTTCTTTATCACCGCATTCGTGAATTCTTGCCAACCGATTTTTTTGTGAGAACCTGCTTTTTTATGCTCAACTGTCAGCATCGCATTGAGTAAGAGTACACCTTGTTTGGTCCAACTGCTCAAGTCTCCATGATCTGGAATCGTAGTACCAACATCCTGATTCATTTCTTTGTAAATATTTTTTAAAGAAGGTGGTGTCCGGACTCCAACAGGTACTGAAAAAGAAAGGCCCATTGCTTGACCCGGATTGTGATAAGGATCTTGTCCGAGAATGACCACTTTAACTTCATCAAATGGAGTCGAATCAAAAGCATTAAAAATCAAACTACCAGGAGGGTAGATCGCTTTGCCCGCTTTTTTTTCAGTGACTAGAAATTCTTTTATTTTTTCGAAATAAGGTTTTTCAAATTCGTCCTTTAAAACGGCTTTCCAGGAGTCGTGAATTTTGACACTCATAGTATATTGATGTTTGCTACAATATTAAGGATATATCCAATGTAATTTGTGATTTGAATGAATTTCTTTTTATTAAAATTACTGTCTTAGTTTCTGTAAATTTGAGATAATTAAACAAAAAGAAATTATTATGAATCGGCTGATTACTTTCTCCATATTTATCCTCATTCCTGTTTTGATTTTTATGAGTTGCAGAAATCTCATCAGGGGAAAAGAGAGTACTGAACTTCCGGATAATGAGTTATACACCAATTTTTGTGCAAGTTGTCACGGCAAACAGTTGCAACATTTCAAACGTTTGAAATCTTTTGAAAAACCACAAGCCGAATTATTCAAAATTATAAAAAATGGAAATTCAAAATTAGGAATGCCAGCCTATGGAGAATCTATGACAGACGAACAAATTACATATCTAACAAACTATATTCGCAATTTTGATTACAAAAAGAATCACATCCCTAATTCTGATCCCGAGAAGTATGAAGTGGTGGTAGAAGGATTAGAGATTGCTTGGGGATTCGAATGGTTGCCCAATGGAGATATGTTGGTTGCTGAGAAAAAAGGAACTTTATCAAGATACAATGCAGAAAAGGGCTTGCAAAAAATCAGTGGATTGCCACCAATTAATTCAGAGGGGCAAGGTGGCTTGATGGAAGTGAAATTACATCCGGATTATGAAACGAATGGATGGGTATATATTGCATACAGTTATATTGATGAAAATAACAATGACCTTACAAACACTGCAATCATTCGTGCAAAATTAACGGAGCAAAACAAACTTGAACAAATTGAGCCGATCTATAAAGGAACACCTGCAGTTGAGACCAGAAGACATTATGGTACTCGTATTGTGTTTGATAAATCCAATCATATTTATTTTTCAAATGGAGATCGAGGACGGAGAGATTTATTTCCACAAAAATTAGATAATTCTAATGGAAAAATTCATCGACTCCATGATGATGGTTCGGTACCTCAAGACAATCCTTTTGTTGATCAACCTAATGCTGTGAAATCTATTTATAGTTACGGACATCGCAATCCTCAAGGACTGGCTTTTCATCCAACTACAGATGTGTTATGGACACATGAGCATGGACCTCGTGGTGGTGATGAGATAAATATCATCAAGAAAGGGGTCAATTATGGATGGCCAGTTATCTCTTATGGAATCAATTATACAGGCACCAAATTTACGGACATCACCGCTCAATCAGGGATGGAACAACCCGTTCATTATTACAAACCTTCTATTGCTCCATGTGGTATGACGTTTCTTGATAGTAATGTGTACCCGAAGTGGAAAGGGAATCTGTTTATTGGTTCACTTAGCTTCGAATATCTCGAACGAATAGAATTGCTGGACGATCAAGTAATTTATCAAGAACGACTCTTGAAAGATTTAAATAGTCGTGTGCGTGATGTTAAAGTTGGGCCTGATGGATACTTATATGTTTCATTGGAAGGGCCTGGACGGATTATTAAATTGTTGAGTGAGTAATTTTTGAATAGTGTTTTTAATTTGAGGGGTAATGTGTAAATAATGTTATTAAAACACTATTTACACATTCTTCCCAATTTGATTTTCAATCCAAACATGGGAGTGTTCAATGCTTCTTCAGCAACAGCTAAATCCGTAAAAACTTTTCGATAACTAATAGAAATACCAAATTTTAAAACTCTAGATAATCGAAAATCAAAATCACTTCCGATCTCACCAAAAAGCGGAGCACTAGAATGATAACCAACAAAACCTTCATTGGTATTGTCATAAGCTGAGGTCAATGCGACAACTCCAAGATTTACAGGAATTGATATGTTGATCCGTTTTCTTGTAATCACCAATGGGGAACCCATCAAGGAAATAAATATAGCACCAGTTTCGGTGCGGTCAGTGGCATTCGGAAACATGGTTGGATCAACTGGAAAATCAGAAGTCAAGTAATTTCCCCGCAACCATGCGTAACTAAACCCTACTTTGAATTTACACTTTGCTCTTACACCGAAATTGAATCCAAAATATTTAGTTGAATTTCCTGTAAAGGCTCGTTTGCTTTGGAACTCAGCGAAAGGTTTAATTTTTAAATCATTTTTTTGAGCAAATAGTGCTGTAGATAAAATTAAACAAGAAAAGATGAGTAGTATTCTTAACATATTGATTGTTGTTGGCACCTCAAATTAACGAAAAGGTTTTAAACTCTTCAGTCATTGACTACAAAATAAAAATTAGCAAAAAAATATTTTTTTCTAATGATCATTATTCAACATGCCTTAATCATTAACAATCAATAACAAAAAAAGAGGTCTAAAACTTTAACACTTTTTAAATCATCAATGTATCAGTCACTTATTTTTCAAAGCTTAAAGATTATGTTATCTTATTTGAATGTATAATGTTATGAAAAGACTAGATTTGCAAGATTGACATGTAAAAGTTCCCTAATTATTAATTCCATAACATTTTTTTTAAACGGTCACAAACCAGTAATTAATTTTTTGATTGGCACGAAGGTTGGCATTCAAATATTGAGTTAGTTTTTTCATTAAAAATAAATAATTATGAAAAAGGTTATTAAGCCATTAACTCCCCACATTATTCGCATCACCTTTGCAATCGTTATCTCCCTGTTTACATACACTACTGTTTTTTCACAATGTTCTTCCGCAACAGCTGTCACGGCGATTGATGTTGTTGCTAATGAAAATGGGACTTGTGATTTTACCATTAATTTAAATTATACAAATAGTTCAGGTAGTGGAAACTCGAGTATTATTGTCGACATTTATTTGTCTGATGGTAGCTACCTAGTCAGGAACGAATGTATTTCTAATATATCTGGATCAGGTTTTGCAATTTATGGTCCATTTAGAAATGTTGATTGCCAGGAAGTGCTTAGTGTAGATTGGATTGGCAAAACAAATCCAACATGTGGTGGTTCCTCTTGTGATTCAGGAACATTTACAGCAACAGGTCCTATTGTACTTCCTATCGAGTTGGAATCATTTGAAGTGGAACCAAGAGTTGATGAGATTTTATTGACTTGGATAACTACCACTGAATCCAATAGTGATTATTTTTCAATCGAACATAGTATTGACGGGATCAATTTTTATGAAATCGAAACGATCCAAGCGCATGGCAATAGCATTGAAAAACATTATTACGCATTTTCCCATCAGGATGGAAGTAAGGCTGCAAATTACTATCGATTGGTACAGTACGATCTAGATGGAAGTATTGGTTTTATCAGCGAAATCAAGAAAGGAAATTTCATAACAGAAGTCAATAATATATTAGTGTATCCAACTGTTTTTGAAAATCAAATCCAATTAGAATTTGATGAAAGAATTGAAAGAGATCGAAATATTGAAGTGGTATCTTCAAATGGAGTCATGATGAAGCAAGCAATTTTTGCAAAAGATTCCTATAACCAAACTTTGCATCTAGATGATTTGGTAGCTGGTACATACTTTATTGTTATCTATGATGAAATCCACAGAGATGTAAAAAGAGTCATTAAAATAAGAGATTAATTGAATTTTGTCTTTGTGGTTTTTTTATCAGAAGATAAGCAGTTGTTGGAAAGTACAACTTTCCTTTTGCCAACG
>CALFWW010000073.1 GCA_937928575.1 uncultured Saprospiraceae bacterium
TCAAAATATCAGCAATAGACTCTATCCCTTTTCTGGCAGTGATAGGTTTCTGAAAAGAGACAGGCTTAACTTTCTTAGAAATGAAATCGTCAAATTCTTTAGCGGTGATATCTTTCGCCAATTGTCGATTTTCCCATGCTGGCGGATTTTTACTTTGCATTTGTTTTTTCTTAAGCTGAATGCTTTCCATGATAGTAGCAAATTGATCATCTTTAACAGTAGTGTTTAAAAACCAGTTAACGAATGCTCCTGCTCTCCCCTTTTGATTAGATTTTGGAATACGTGTCTTTGTTTCAAATTTTTTGATAAAAGCATCGATGTACCAATCCTCAAAACCCAAAAATTCACTTCCCTTTATTTTTCCAAGAAATTGTCGAAAAGCAATACCTGGACTTAGACCAAAAGAAACAAGTCTTTGATATGCCCTTAACTTTGAACGACTCAACAATTCGATGTCGTTTTGTGAAGGCTGCCAATCCTCATTCGTCAGGAATGAAAGTTGTTGGGCATTTCCGCTGTTTCTATCCGCAATTTTAAATTCAATTTCAGTAATTGGTTTACTATTGATGGGATGTGTAATGATTTCAACTATTTCTAAAAAATCACATCGTTCGTTAATTTCTTTTTCAATTTTACCGATCACTGATCGTTTAAATTCACGATACTCTTTGTATTTACCGGGTATTCCCAATAATACTTTAAAATCCTCAATCCCATATTTAAGCGAACTAATAGTTTCATGATTTCGCATCATATCCCGCTTTGCTTTAGCAGCTATTAGAAATCGGATTGCGTGACCATTCTTAATAAGCTTCGTTTTGTGCTGAGGAATACTAACAAAATGTTTGTTCAGTTCCAGCAATAAGGGTTTGACTGATCCGGTAAATTTAAACTTGAGACTTATCGTTCCATCTTCACTTTTTTGAGGGACAATCATTTCAAAAAAGTTGACTCCCCCCATTAACGGCTTGTCATCAATGATGACATCGGTGTAAAAATCAATTGGCTTACCCAACAAACTCTTTCGTAATTTTTCAAGCTCTTTGTACATACCACCCCACTTTTTTCCGTCAGATTTCAATGCTGATTCCAATTCTTTGACAGGAATCACCTGCTCTTCAAAGCTTTTTTGATTCTTGCTATCCAATTTTGAGATCAAATAAAGCACTACATTCCACTCTCTAAATGTAAGATTCCACGATAGATTAAAAGCCAATTGATTTGAAATATTAGCTACTGGGAGATTTTTCTTAGTCATAGTTTTCAAAGTTATGCATAGTAGTATTCGCTAATATAAGCAGCAAATCGCATCTTTGTGTAAAAGTCAAAATATATTTTTACACAAAAAAAAATCACCTCCCTGTTTCTTTACACAACCTTCCCTGTTTCTTTACACAATGCTTCCCTGTTTCTTTACACAACCTTCCCTGTTTCTTTACACAACCTTCCCTGTTTCTTTACACAACTTTCCCTGTTTCTTTACACAAACATTAAGCTAAAGCTCTCATTAATAAAGCATTAGGCGATTTGTAAACTAAAATAAAAAAGAAAATTATAATAAATCTTAAAAACCTTAGGATAATTTCTATCGAAATTTTTTTTAGAAAAAACAACAACCCTGTTTTGTTACACAATGTTCTAAAACGCTGATTATCCATGGTTGAGCTACTTAAAACCATCAACCCGAGCCCTGTTTTGTTACACAATGTTTCTAAAACACTGATTATCTACAGTTTAAACATTAAAATTATCAACTCGAACCCTGTTTTGTTACACAATTGTTGGATCAGAAATAAAATTCAATGAATTCCATTTATCCTAATAGCCCAAATTTTGAGCAGAAGTAGGGCAAATTTCCATTTTTTCTTAAAATACGACCACTAGTGCGATTTGAATCGAATCGTTGAATTTGAGGCTTTTAAATGACTAAAATTATTTGTATCTGTTTTTAGCTAAAAATCAAAGACTTATGGACTTATGTAAGTCTAAGCTTATATTCGCAATTGAAGCAGCACGAAAAAATTCAAAGTAAACAGACTTATGTCTTTATAGACTTATATAAGTCTCTGCTTATGTCAATTTGTGAGCGCAAAGAAAATGAGTTTTCAAGACTTATGTGTTGATATAAAGCTATAAGTCTATTCTTATGGCTTTATGGGGATTTCAAATTTTGGCGTAAAAACTTATGTTCTTATGGACATACATAAGGTTAGGTTTATATACAGGCATAAGTCTGTTCTTATCGCCTTCTGGGAATTTTAAATTTTCCGGAAAACTTATGTTTTTATGGACTTATATAAGTTTAAGTTTATATATGCATGTTCTTATGTCTGTATATGTTTATATAAAGTTATAAGTCTATTCTTATGACTTTGTGGGATTTCGAATTTTTACGCAAAACTTATGTTCTTATGTCCGTATGTATTTATATAAAGTTATAAGTCTGTTCTTATGGCTTTATGGAGATTTCAAATTTTTATGTGAAAACTTATGTTCTTATGGACTTATATAAGATTAGGTTTATATATATATGTTCTTATGCCTGTATATGTTTATATAAAGTTATACATTTGTATGCATGAACTTATTGATTTATATAAGAACAGCTGCATAGTCGTTTTGACTTATCAAAACATACATTTATAATTTATTAGAAAAAAATTAATATGGTTATCAGTTTTATCAGTTATAAAGGTGGTGTTGGCAAAACCACCCTCAGCGAAAATGTCGCTGTATGCTTCGCCCATGCTGGCAGATCCGTTTGCATCGTAGATGCTGATGAATCTGGGAATTCGGTCAGCTGGTTTTCTAAACGAGGCGATCACCTCCCTAAGATTGATGTCATTCATGAAAAGAGTGATGAAGAGATTGTCTATAAAATTCAGGAACTCAATGAAAAATATGATTTGGTTATCATTGACAGTCCTCCTTCTCAACAAGCCATTTCCGACATGATTATCTTGATGAGTAATTTGGTGTTAGTTCCAATTCTTCCCAAAGGAGAGCAAGAAGCAAACACAATCCGTCAGTTAGTACGCAAAATCAAATCATTGGAAATCACAAAAGAGAAATCTATTCCATAC
>CALFWW010000074.1 GCA_937928575.1 uncultured Saprospiraceae bacterium
TTCCGTCTTCAGAAACAATCGTAGAAGGTGCATCAAAAACAGAAGTAGAATTCATACCCACTGCCTGACTGGAAACATAATCAGTAGACGTTGAATAATGAATTTGATGAACTAAATTTCCATGCAATGCAGCATGACGAATCAACTCTATAATTGCATCTCGATTAGTCGATTCTTTTATGGTCAAATTTATAATAGCCAAAGATACATTTGGAGTTGGTACACGTACCGCATTACCCGTCAACTTTCCTTTTAGATGTGGTAATACTTTAGAAACCGCTTTAGCCGCACCCGTTGATGTCAACACCATGTTAGTGGCAGCACCTCTTCCTCTTCTTGGTTTTTTATGAAAATTGTCTAGCAAGTTTTGATCACTCGTATATGCGTGAATCGTTTCTACATGACCTTTTAAGATGGTGAATTTCTCATCTAATGTCTTGATAATCGGAACAATCGCATTCGTAGTACAAGAAGCAGCGGATACAATCTTCTCTTCATTATAATCATAATCCTTGTGGTTGACACCATGAACGATATTTGGAATACCATCACCTGGTGCCGACAACATCACATTGCTAATTCCCGGACGTAGATGTATGGATAGTGCTTCTTTGTTTCTCCAAACGCCTGTATTATCTACTAACAATGCATTTTCAATTCCATATTTGGTGTAATCAATTTCATCTGGACTTTTGGCGTAAATGACACGGACTCGGTTTCCATTGATGATCATTTCATTTCCATCTTCAGTGACTTCAACCGTTCCACGAAATTCTCCATGAACGGTATCTCGTTTCAACAGATCAGCTCTTTTGAACGTCTCTTCAAATCTATCTTTTAATTTCGGACGTAAGACAATTGCTTTTAATCTCAATTGTTCGCCTTTACCTGTTTGTCCAATGACAATACGAGCGACCAAACGACCAATTCTACCAAAACCATAAAGTACCAAGTCTTTAGGTTGCAAGACATTTCCATTTTCAGTGTCTGTGATAAATGGTGTCAATTTATCCGTCACAAAATCTAGATGAGATGTGTAATCAGATTGTTGGATTGCCCATTCTGTTGCTAACTTACCAATGTCAACTTTGCAAGGTGCAATGTTTTCAACTTGATCGATTGCTTTTGCGATGTCAAGACAATCCTCAATTGAGATAGGTCCGCTGATGTAGCTGATGGCATGTCCTAGATTATTAATAACTTCAGAAGGACGTGCATCATAAATAGGTCGGCGAAATAATACCAATTCGATAGAATTGTCAAATCTTAAGTCTCCAACAATTCGTAATAATTCGAGTGCCAATTTTTCTTTGATCCTCCAATCTTTAAGCGATTCATCAGTTTGGGTACGTAACAACAGTTCTTTGTCGTTCATGAAATGTGAGTTGTGAGTTAATAAAAGTCGGTTAAAAATAAATTACTATTCTGAAATTATATTGTTATACTTTGATTCGTTATTGGAACTTGGAATTATAATGCTTCTTTACTTTGATAAAAGAATTCTCTAGTTGTTTTCTATTTCAGATTTTAATGATCGAGGATTCTCTTCTTTTATTACTTTTCCATTGATGAAAAGTAACCAAAAATCTAGATTCTATAAACACTGAACAAGCCGCTGAGCGGTTCACATCTTATCAAATGTCCTCTAGGACCTTTTATAAAGTTCATCTCAAACATATAGAATCGCCCACCCGCTACAAAATTCTGATTTGGGTTTGTCTATGAATGATTTGCGACTAAGATTCTATGTTTTGCATCGTCATACGTCAAAAATTTAAAACATCTATCCTTCGTTTTGGAAATGGGAAGAAGTTGCTTTGCACGCTTTGCGGTTCACTTCCTTCCAACGAGGTCCAATGTTTTGCATCTCTTTTATCGATGGTTTTAACATTTGTTCTTCGCATTTGGAAATTGGAAGATGCCGCTTTGCGGTTCACTTCGTCAAATGTCCTCTGGGACATTTGGTCCGAATCATTTCGCGATTTTAATCGCGAAATGATTCGGACTACACTTGTTCATACAAAAATCTTAAAAATATGTTGCATCCACACTAAAAAAGGCACCCATTTTTCAATGGATGCCCAATATTTTTTGATTGTAACAGGACCTGCATTCTAATCAGGAATGCAGTTTAAGCTCCTAAGTAATTTTTCAATAATTTACTTCTAGAAGTGTTTCTAAGTTTATTGATTGCTTTGTCCTTAATCTGACGAACTCTTTCACGTGTTAATCCGAAGCGATCACCGATGTCTTCGAGCGACATTGGGTGTTCGACACCGATTCCGAAATACAATTTGATGACATCACTTTGTCTTTCAGTTAGCGTGCTTAAAGAACGTTCGATTTCACTACGAAGCGATTCGTTGTACTCTAGTGCGGTATCTGTACCAGGGGTTCCACTATTTTCCAAAACATCTAATAATGAATTGTCTTCACCTTCTACGAAGGGAGCATCCATTGAAACGTGTCTAGCTGCGACTCCAAGTGTTGTTTCGACTTCTTCAGTGGGAATTTCAAGAAGATCAGCGAGTTCATCCGAAGATGGTTCACGTTCATATTCTTGTTCCAATTCTGAGAATGCCTTGTTGATCTTGTTGAGCGAGCCTACTTTGTTTAATGGTAGTCTGACAATTCTAGATTGTTCGGCGAGTGCTTGTAGAATAGATTGGCGAATCCACCAAACAGCGTAAGAGATAAATTTGAATCCTCTGGTTTCGTCGAAACGTTGAGCCGCTTTGATTAATCCTAGGTTTCCTTCATTGATTAAATCACTGAGGGATAAACCTTGATTTTGATATTGTTTGGCAACGGATACTACGAATCTCAGATTAGCTTTGGTTAGTTTCTCCAAAGCAATTTGATCTCCTTGTTTGATTCTTTTCGCTAAATCTACTTCTTCTTCAGGGGTTAGCAAATCAACTTTCCCAATTTCCTGTAAATACTTTTCTAAAGATTGACTTTCACGATTCGTTATCGATTTCGTGATCTTCAGTTGTCTCATGCGAAGAAAAAATTTGGTTTAAAAATAAAATGTCTTTTAAGCGGGTTTCTCGATCCGGCTTAAAGGATGATGGATATGTAGGATGGGAAAAAATTTGTTTATTGTACCTGTTGCTGCAGGTAAATGCCTTTAAATCGGTATACGGGATATGATTACTAATTATAGTCTCACAAAACTAACCTATTTATTGCTTCAAGTCAAGGGCAAACATACATTCAAATTAATATAATTTATTGGTTATTAGATATATAAGCCTTTTGAAGTGACAATGTAAGCTCAATTCTCATATAAATGCTTAAAATCGAAAAAAAGTTCTTTTATTTGGATAAATGGTTTTTTTATTTTTTATTGCACACATTGGTAGGGCAGCTCAACCGTTGTTTTATCGTTCTTAATCAGGTTATTAGGGAATAAATCCAATTTCCAGATAGCATTACAAAACAGTTTAAAATTTTCAACACAACAGATGAAGAGAGTTCAAATAGACATGGAATTCATTTTCAGAGCTTCGCCTACAATTTTATATAAATTTTTCACAACCCCATCTTGTTTAATCAGATGGTTCTGTGATGAAGTGGATATAGAAGGAGAAATTTATTCCTTCGTTTGGGATGGTTCAGTAGAAACTGCTGAAATGATAGATGATATCGAAGACGAAAGAATTCGTTTCAAATGGGAAGACGAAGATGATGAAGAATACTTTGAAATCAGAATGGCCAAATCACCCGTAACCGGTGAAACCATTTTGGAGATTACCGATTTTTGCGATGAAGGTGATCAAGATGACCAAAAACAATTATGGGAAAGTCAAATAAAAGTATTGCGCCAGGAAACTGGTGGGTGATTTTTATCAACTTATCCTTCAAAATTAATGAGCCTCGTGTTTTAATATCAAAACATGAGGCTTTTTTTATTGTTAATGTTTGAAAACTCATAAGTTTACAGAAAACTGACCTACTCCCTCCATGAAAACTAACTTTTCCAATAAGATACTATTTCTCATTTTTACGTTGGTGTTTATCGGTATTTGTTTGCTTTTCAATTTCCAAACCATCATCGAATACACCCCTCGCTCTACTCACAATTGGCGACAGACGGATAGTGCGTCCTTCTCACTTCACTATGTGCTCAATGATATGGAATTTTTTAAACCCGGAACGATGTGGCATGGCCAAAATAACAATGGTCTTACAGCTTCGGAATGTCCTTGGCTTTATTATCTCGTCGCCATTTTCTATAAATTATTTGGCATTCACGAAGGCTTTGCCAGAACACTCAATTTGCTCTTTTTCTTTTTAGGATCATTCGCATTGGTCAAAATCTTATATGAGTGGACACAAAATCTAGTCGCTTCCATTTCCATTGGGGTCTTTATTTTTAGTTCACCAAATATTGCTTTCTACGGATTTAATTTTATTCCAAATGTTCCCGCATTGGGTTTAGCATTCATCGGTTGGTATTTTTTCTATCAATATTATCGTACGCCCAAAATGAAGTGGCTACTTGGTTTTAGCATCAGTTTTTTATTGGCTGGGTTACTAAAAGTCACTGCGCTTATCAGTATGATTGCGATTGGAGGGCTTTGGTTTTTAGAAATCACAGGGCTTCAAAAATTTAAAAAAGAAGGGAAAATATTTCCTAATCCATTCGCTGCACTTGCAAGTTTTGCACTACCCATTGCTGGAAGTGTTGGATGGAGTATGTGGGCAAAAGCTTACAATAAATTGCACGACTCTCATTTGTTTTTGATTGGGATCCGACCTTTCTGGGAAATGAAAGATCATGAAACCGACCGATTGATACGACGATTAAAAGAGACTTGGTTTGAAGATATGTTTGATCCTCCATTACTAGGTTTATGCTTGTTTGGGGTATTGTTTGTTATATTCACAAAGAGAAAACACCACCCTATATTGTGGTGGATGAATTTGTTGTGTCTATTAGGCAGTACTTGTTACTTTTTATTGTGGATGGCTCAATTTGGAATGCACGATTATTATCAAATTGAAATGACGATTGTTCCCATTATTGGCTTGATCACTTTTTTTGTTTATCTAAATAAAAACTATCCGCAGATTACGAGAAGTACTTTGTTTGCGGTATGTATTGCAGTTTTTGCTTTCATTAATATCTGGCAAACTCGTATCGAAATGCGCAATCGTTATAGTGTTGGAAATAATTTTAGAGGAGACGTAGCACCCGTGTTATATCGGGTAGATGAAGTTCAAGCATTTTTAAAAGCTCATAACATTCAATATCCCGACAAGGTGGTGAGTATCCCAGATATCAGTCCAAATATCACTCTGTATCATTTACGATTGAAAGGATACACTGAAATTTTTATGAGTCATGACATGGAACATGGTCGGGTAAAAGGATGTGCCAAGAAAGGAGCAAAATATCTCATAATTACGGACAAAAAATATTTGACACAAGAAGATATGCAACCCGTTTTGAAATATCCGATTGCATCATTTGAAGATCAGCTTTTTATTTATGATATTCGGCCTTTTGGGGATGGGTAGGATGTGGAGGGCGTGGGAGCGCATTGTAACCCATACCTGTATCAACTCCGTTGAACGTCCTTTCCCTTTTCTAAGGAAAAGAAAATGGAAAGGGAAGCGCGTTTGAACGAAGTGAAATACTGGGATGGGTTACTCACGAACTCAAAATTAAAAACACTAAACAAAACAAAAACATGACCATACACTTCGGCCTACAATACGACGATCTAATCTTCAAAATCCAACAACCTGTAACCGGTGGTGTAGAATACGTGGGTCCTACCCGACTCTTGCATTTTTTCGAAAAACATTTAGGATTTACCGGACATGATTCGGATAATGAATATTTGCGGATAGAGCAGTTCCGACAAGTATTGGAATATTACTTGGAACGAGATCCACAGGTCTTCTATGCCAACTCATTTGAAGCAGATGAATTAGCTACTGCGAATTTAATGTTAGAAATGAGAGATGAATTGTTATTGAATAATTGGGATTTCAAAGCAGATCAAAACGCACCGGTCCGATTGCAGGTCATGGCGGCACTACAAGCATACATCACGAATGAATCTCTATTATTCGATATCGGTTTTGTGGAGCGTTTCAAGGCGGTTGAAAAAGCATTGTTGAAAAGGACACAGCCGATCAAAGAAATTCATATCAATGAGCCATTTAATTTACTACCCGTATATATTCAGCGACTCTTCAAGTTTTTAGAATCTCAAGGCGTACAATTGGTTCAATATAAAAATGAAAATATCACGGGCTCTTCTGATCTTCACAAATTTCAACAACTCATTCATCCAGATACTAAATTTGAACAAAAGAACTTAAATGGAGATGGTAGTTTGATGATACTCAAAGCAAAGAGAGAAACGGATGCCGCGACTTATCTAGCTACCCTACTTCAAAAGAACAAAAACTTTCGTCCGCACTTAATTATCCCTGAAAAAAATCGTGCTTTAGATAACGCTTTTATTCAGGAAGGTTTGCCAAGTTTGGGGATTTTGTCCGCCTCACTCGCACGACCTAGTTTACAGATTTTGAAATTGGTGACTTGTTTTTTCTGGGAACCTATTGATCCTTTCAAAATCATGGAGTTTGTTTCGCTTTCTGTCAAACCACTACAAGAAGATCTGGCATCAGAAATTGCAGATCAAATTTCTAAGAAACCTGGTATTCGCGGAAATGAATGGTTAGGTAGAATTCATGCTTTCTGGGATTATCTGGAGGAACGGGTAAAATACGATCGGAAAATTAAACCCAAAGAAGTCAAATGGCAATACAATTTTTGGTTTGAAAGAAAACGATATCACATCAATAGTGAAGTACCAAAACAGGAAGTAATTGAAGTGTTTGACTATCTACACAAATGGGCTTTAAAAGCATTTAATGAGTCAGAATCAACCGCTAAATCACTAACGGTTTTAAGTAGTCAGGCGAGAAAAGTTAGAGAATTTTTGGAAGCACTTCCTGAAAGTAAAACTGCTTTAACCAATCTTGAATTGGAACGTGTTGTCCGTACCATTTACGAACCTTCCCCTATCAAATTTTCAGAAACTCAGGTTGGATTTTGTCCATATGTACATAATGTAAGCGCATTTGCAGATGACGTTGATGAGTTGTTATGGTGGAATTTCAATAGAATGGTTGAGAATCCACCTTTCCCAAAATGGAGTAAAGTTGAAGTTGCCTATTTGGAGAAAAAAGGAGTGCCGATCGAATCCCCAAATACCATTACAGAGCGAAGAATTTGGCAAAAAAAGCAACCCATTTTAAGAACTAAAAAAAGAGTTGTTTTAATTATTCCAGGAATGATCAACGGTTCTGAAGTACATCCCCATTCATTAAATGATGAGTTAATGGCCGCATTTCCAAATTTAAATAGTATTTGTTACAGTATCGATAATTCTGAAGGTAAAGCCATTTTTGAAAAGCAATTTGATTTACCAACAACGACTACACTCCCCTTTAAACGATTGGGAAAACCGAAGCCATATATTCAAATCAATTCGCCAGAAAAGTTAGCGGAAAAAGAAACAGAGACCTTTAGTTCATTGGAATCCATGTTTTATTATCCACACAAATATTTATTCCGTTATCGAGTTAATTTGAAAAAATCTTCCATACTATCTATCGTCAAGGATGCGACCCTGAAAGGAAATCTTTCCCATCGATTTTTTGAATTGTTGATGAAAGATTATACCAATGAATGGACCAAAGAAGACGTCTACAAATGGGTCGATGCGCGTGCCCCAAACCTACTTGCACGTGAAGGCGCTGTGCTCTTGATGTATGGTCGCGAGCCAGAAAAAGTTGCCTTCCTCAATCGAGTTAAATATGCTGCATGGAGTTTGGTATTCCTCATTCAAACCAATATGTGGAAAGTCGTTGAATCAGAAATGAAGATAGAAGGAAAGTTTGTGGATGTGCCGATTAAAGGGGTTGCAGATTTAGTGTTAGAAAGAGGTAGAGATAAAGCAGTGATTGATTTAAAATGGAAAGGAAGTAATTGGAGGAAAAACTTAATCCGCAATCGGGAAGATCTGCAATTAGTCATTTATTCCAAATTGTTGGCAGCTAATACCGACAATGTTCACAGCGCATTTTTCATTATCCAAGATGGAACAATGATTGGCAGAAACAACTTAGCCTTCACACAAGTGACGGGTATTTTGCAAGAAGAAGACCACAAAAAAATAGATGCAGAAATCTGGCAGTTGATGAAAAAAACCTATCAATGGAGAGTCGATCAATTGAAAGAAGGAAGAATTGAAGTAAGAACCGAACAAACGGTACCCGATCTGGATCTTGAGTACGGAGAAGAAAGTTTGGAAGTGTTGGAAATGAAAAATTCAGAATCAAAATTTGATGAGTATCGGGTTTTGATAAATTGTGTTGAGTGATGCTCTACTGTGTGCCCAACCTTATTGTTATAAAGTGATAGAATAAAAGAAGTATTAAAAGTTTACAAATTGATGTTCAGGATTTAAATCCCAATGTTTATTTTATTCAATTTAGGAATTTGGAAAATGGGGAGGTTGTTACTGGGAAGGTTGTTGTTGGGTTATAGAACGGAATTTGCGTATGACGTGGTTTTAACACATAGAACATAACGCGACAAGTCGCAAAACACAAATAGCACGCATTCCAACACATAGCGCACAAAGAAACATAGAAACACATAGACTGACATGTAGACATGGATTTTTGCCATAATGAGAGAAGGTTTATAAAAAAATTTCACACAGATTTCGCATATGAACACAGATATTACAACAATATACTTTCAATCGATATAAGACCGTACTTCCTTCTCAATCGAATAATACTTCAAAAAATCGCCGATTGGTTTTCGATGTCTTTTGGGCTTAAACCAAACATCTGCCAGCCCCCATGAGTTGACGACGATGACACCGAGTCCTTGTATCCGACAAATGGTTTCCAAATCTTTTAACTTCCTGTCTTTCAGGTCTTTAATGCTATCATTGGAAAATGCGAGCCATTGCTCATTGGCTGGATATTGATGAACTTGTTTGACTACACGGATGGTTTTGTGGCGATAACTATTTAAAGTAAACACTCCGTATAACACTGCTCCTGCGCAAAACATCCATAGTGGATATAGGAACTGCATGTTCCCATCTGACATTTTGATTAATGCATAAATCGCACCGGTCACAAATGTAAATAGGACACCTGCAATTATACAATTTTTGAGATACAACCAGAAGTTGAAACGGGTTTTCATGGCAGCAATTGTTTTGTAGGATTTTGCTTCCATTGAGACGACATGGATACCCCAGAATGTTTTGAAGCAAACAAAACCATCAGCTCGTTTTCTGCCGTATTCTTTTTTGGTACTTACTTCCATTCGGGTGAAGATGCGGCGGGTCGGGTGTCGTACTTTGTAACGACGATACAGGTAATTTAAGGCATGCTTTTGAACTGTTTTCTCAATTAGTTTTGGCATGAAGTGAAGATAGGGAAATTTGTGAATACACTGTATCTGTGCTTTCTGTGTGAGAAAATTCACGATAAAAACGTCCTCCTTTAATGTCCTTAAATATCTTTTATGGTAAAAAAATAACGTCCTCCAT
>CALFWW010000075.1 GCA_937928575.1 uncultured Saprospiraceae bacterium
GAGATCAAGGCAGAAAACGTAGACATAGCCTTAGTTACGGCGAGCCTGCCTGACTGCGCCAAGCAGACAGGGCTTTCTAACGAAGATATCGGGAAATTTTTCTCAAAGATAACCGTAATTATAGACTACAATTTGTATTACAACACCTAATAATCAATTATTTAGTTACGCAAAACTGTCATGAACCATTAAGTGATTCCACAGAAATCAAATTAAAAAGCGACATATTAGAATTAATTACCATGTCACAATAGTGAAACTTCTCAATTCAATACAACGAGCATGTTCACGTATTATGCAAATACATTCTACGTAGTCTTCTGACTACTACTATAAAACGGTTATTTAAACAATTTTTATCTAAAAGCTTAATTTATCCCATACATGAAAAGTGCAAGCTGTTTCACAGCCCAACTGCACAGACTGTCATTGACAGTGATTTTTAGCTTTTTAGGTATTTTTTCGGTTATTGGGTGTCAAATTTCTTGCAAATCTAACGTTCAGGTCAGTTTAGATCAGAACGGAGAAGCTTTGTTAACACCATCATTATTTCTTTCGAATGCATCTGATTGTACTGGACCTTTCGTCGTGACAATCACTGCAAACGCTAGTGTCGTAACTGATAATACACTAAGATGCGCGCAAGTTGGGCAAAACATTATCGCTCAGGTAACTGATAGCGATTCACAGGTAAGTTGCTGGTCAACGGTATCTGTAGCAGATTACAATCCCCCAAAATTCGTAAACTGTGCGGACATTTATGTCCCATGTTACACTACAGCAACAATCGATGAAATTTCTACTGTTACGGTTCAGGACAATTGCGATCCTACACCAATCGTCACCTTTTTGGATTCCGAAACAACATTTGGTTGTGATACCTACTCCAAAATAATTACAAGAACTTGGAACGCTGAAGACAATCAAGGTCTCCAAGCAACCCCATGTGTTCAAAACATATATTTCGAAACAGTAACACTAGCAGAAATATCAATTCCTGACAATTATACTTTCAATGATTGTATGAATCCAGACATCACTCCGGAAGTTACTGGTTATCCAACTGCGGATGATAATGAGATTGCGGGTGCACATTGTGGATTAATTATCCAACATGCAGATGAATCGTTTTCATCTTGCGGAAATACATTTAAAATATTTAGAACCTGGACTATTTATGATTGGTGTGGAAATCTTCCATTGATAGAAACTCAGACGATAGAACTAATAGATGACACACCACCTGTTATTGAATGTCCAATGGATACCATTGTCTTCAACTCCAATGCTCAGCACTATTGCACAGGCGATGCTTCTGCTCTGAATCTTCAAGTGACAGATGATTGTGGAACTGCAACCATTGATTACGATTGGGAATATGCCGGAAATGCAACCAACGTTCCAGTGGGAATTTATTCAATTGATGCAACCGCAACAGATGAGTGTAACAACCAAAGTGAATGTGCATTTTTTATCGAAATAAAAGATACGAATGCACCCATTGCGATTTGTGATTCTGATTTTTCTGTATCACTTTCAAATGAAGGAACTGCGGTCATCACTGCGATTGATTTTGACAATGGAAGTTTTGATAATTGCTTCATCGCTGATACTTTAATAGCTATCGACAGCACTTTCGCTAATTTCGTACAAGTTAGTTGCGAAGATATTGGCAATACTTTAGCAATGACACTCATGGTCGTTGATGGTTGTGGTAATTCTACCATGTGTAGTTCCAATGTTACCGTAGAAGACAACTCAGTCCCAACAGTCATTTGTCCGCCAGATATTACATTGTTATGTTCTGCCAACATTACAGACTTAACCATTACTGGAAATGCAACTGCAACAGACAATTGTTTTGAATATACGCCTACTTATCTTGACACGAATGACTTAACCATTTGTAACACGGGAACCATTACTCGAACTTGGAGTGTTGTAGAAAATGGTATTGAAATTAATTGTGACCAAATAATCACCTTAGTAGGAATTACACCAACTATTATTTTCCCAGCCGACACGACCGTTAGTTGTGGCACTTTTGCTGGAGAACCCATAGTGGATTATGATTGTCCTGGTTTATTTATTGGTTCCAATGATGTCGTAAATCTGGATGAAGGTTGTAATAAAATTACAACGAAGACCTGGAAAGTATTCAATTTTTGTACAGAGGAAATATGGGAGCAAGATCAAATAGTCACGGAAATCGATGACCTTTCACCTACCTTTACAACTCCCGCTCAAGATATATTCGTTGAATGTGATATCAGCTCACCTGAAAATGCCTTTAATGATTGGCTGTCTAACAATGGAAATTCAGTTGCCATTGACAATTGTACTTCATTGACTTGGAGCAACTCCATTGTCAGTACCTTTGACGACTGCATTGAGACAACAACGGTGACATTTACCGCAACAGATGAATGTGGTAACAGTGCTTCTACGGTTGCATCATTCAACATCGCTGATACGACTGCCCCACAATTTTCGATACCACCCCCAGATACTACTTTTTCATGTAATGTAAAAGATCTGACCTTCTTGGGCGAGTATTTTGAAGCCGGAGCAGCTTCTACATTTGAAGACAACTGTGTAGGAACGACCGTCACATTTAGTTTGGACAATCCTGATAATATTTTCTGTGGAACATTTCCAGTGACCATCTTTTTGACGGATGATTGTGGAAATGTAAATTCATCTACTTTCATGCTAACGATTACCGATGAAGAAGGTCCAATTATAAGTGAAGAAGCGAAAGATTTAAATGTAAGCTGTGATGCAGATTTGGCAACCGAGATTGATGCCTGGTTGGCAATCAATGGTAGTGCAGTAGCTTTCGACAGATGTGTTGCTGTAGAATGGAGCAACGATTACAATCCAGCAGAGTTGATGTGTGGAACAGAGGAAGGTTTGCCCGTCACATTTTTTGCAACTGATCAATGTGGCAACAATACTCCTACGATTGCCAATATATTTATTATTGATGATGAGGCACCACAGTTCACGACACTACCTCAAGATATTACGATCAACTGTACAAGTGATTTACAAGGAGCAGTTGATACTTATCTAACGAATGGAAATGGCGCTACTTTCTCTGATAATTGTGGAACACCTACATTACTCGGAGCACTTGATGGTGAAATCGGATCTGGCTGCAGTACAACGAATGTAATTTTCACATTGATTGATGATTGCAACAATTCAATTACTACCAATAGACAAATTACAATAATTGATGATACGAGTCCAGTTATCACGCAAGCGCCACAAGATCAAATGATAGAATGTGTCGAAGAGGATATACAAAGTAATCTACAAGCATGGTTGAATGCAAATGGAAATGCAATTGCTACGGATGATTGTGGTGAAGTTTTCTGGACTAACAATTATGACGGGCTAATACCTACTTGTGATGGAAACAGCGCTGCACAGGTAACATTTACAGCAACTGATTTGTGTGGAAACTCAACAAATGTCGTCGGAAATTTCATGATAGAAGATACGACTCCACCTGTCATTAGTTTTGAAGCGTCGGATGCGATAGTAGAATGTGATGGAAATGGAAATGAAGATGATTTGCAAAACTGGTTGTTAAGCAACGGGGGCGCCTCAGCATCAGATGAATGTGGCGAAGTCGAATGGTTTAACGATTTCAGTGAACTGCAAGATGGTTGCGGCGCCACTGGAGCAACAATTGTAACTTTTACTGCCATTGATCCATGTGGTAATCAAGCCACTACTATGGCAACCTTCACAATAATTGATACAACACCTCCTGAATTCCTAGCACCGCCAATGGACTACGTTACAGAGTGTGATGGAAATGGAAATCTCGCTGAATTCGACGTTTGGACGAATAACTTCGGTGGAGGATTCGCACAAGATGCATGCGGGACTATTGTTACCACATTTGATTTATCTTCTACTATTTTGAACTGTGAAGAAGGAGAATCCAAAACAGTCACCGTATTATTCGTAGCGATTGATGATTGTGGAAATTCCACTACAGCACTTGCTAATTTTATTACCAATGATACGAGTGCTCCTACTGTTATCTGTCCAGATGATATACAAGAAGTAGATTTAAATACAGATTGTGAAAATGATGTCATTATAGAAGATGTTAATGCTTCCGATTTCTGTAGTGACAATATCAATTTTACATTTGAAATTGACTACGACCAAGACGGAACCGTTGATGTAGCAGAAGCCACTGGTCAAAACGCAACTGGTACTTATCCAGTCGGTAGACATTTTGTCAATTATTATGCAGAAGATGAATGCGGCAATGTTGGTACTTGTCAACAAGTTATTGACATTATTGACATTGTCTCTCCTCAAATTGAATGTAATGACTTTGTTATTTATCTTGATGAAAATGGCGAGTATATAGTCGACGCAAATATTGTTGGAAATGCATCCGACAATTGTAGTGAGGAAGTCACCGCCACCGCAAATTTGGAACTAGTCACTTGCGACAACCAACCAACGGTAATGCTGATGCTAGAAGTACTAGACGATTATGGAAATCCATCCAGCTGCACAAAAATCTATGCAGTTGTAGATACCTTCGGTGTCTGTAACGGACCGCAAAGTGAGATGGCCATGATATCAGGAAACCTATATCGAGAAGACTTTCAAGAATTGGAAAATGCAACCGTTACTTTAAGTGATGGGTTGTCCAACACTGTTCATACAAACAATAACGGCGAATATAATTTTAACGTAAACCCGGGTAATAATTACACCATAACTCCTTTTAAGAACGATGATCCAAAAAATGGAGTCTCTACAATCGATTTGATAACATTACAGCAACACATTCTAGGCGCTATCCCAATCGTTTCTCCTTATCAATTAATTGCTGCTGATGCTAACAATAGTGGAACGATTTCCACATTAGATTTGGTAGAGATACAACAATTGATCTTAGATATAATACCGGAGTTTACTAATAATACTTCATGGAGGTTTGTTGATCAAAGTTTCGTTTTTCCGAGCCCTGCAAATCCGTTTGCGTCCTATTTCCCGGAAGAGACTGCATTCAACAACCTCTCTGGAGTTAGTTTAGACAATGACTTTATCGCCATCAAAATCGGTGACCTAAATGGTAGTTCGACAACGAATAATTTAGGAATCAATACCGTCAATAGAAATATCAATCCGACTTATTTATTTGCAAAAAATAAAGTAGTCGCAAAAGAAGAAGTAGTTGAAATACCACTGGCTTTCAATCAGGAACAACGCATCGACGGTTATCAATTAAAATTACAATTTGATACCGATGTATTTGAATTCCTTGAAATCACGGACCTTCAATTACCGAATTTAACTACTGATAATTTTGGCTTTAAAAATCTGGATAACGGTGTCATCAATACCAACTGGATTAACAACAACCAACACACGATAACGGCAAACCAATCTCTTTTCACAATAAGATTACGTGCCAAAGTACCTACGAATTTAAAGGATGTCATGACCATTGATCCTTTATCCACTTACAATGAAATTTATAAGAAAAATAAAGATGGAGTCCTTTCCGGAGCCCCCCTCCATCTCACTTTTGAAGAAAATATAGCTATCCCAATTACAGGTAAAGATCAAGTATTTTTGTATCAAAACGCTCCCAATCCATTTGAGGATCGGACGACAATCCAATTCAATCTTCCTAAGCTTACTAAATCCACTGTTAGCATCTTTGATGCGACCGGAAGACTCGTTTGGCAGGTATCGAAAGATTTCCCTGCAGGCGAAAATCGGGTTACGATTGAAAGCCGAGACTTAGGATTGGAGGGCGTGTATATCTATACACTCGATACAGATTATGGACGCGAAGTCAAAAAAATGATTTTGCTATCCAAATTTTGATCTAAAAGATTTTTACCAATAGCTTTATGAAATGCCCGCTAGGAAAAAGTTCCAGCGGGTATTTATGTTTCTCGACTTCGCTCGAAATGACAATACCCGCCTTCGCTTGGCTCATATACAAACGGATACTCCATTTGTTGGTCGTATATCGTCCCTGTCTATCGCCAGGCAGGCTTTCAAGACTTTTTATACCTGTTCAAAAAATATTATTTTAGCAAAATGAAAAATTTACTTTTTGCTTTAATCCTATTCCCTACTATATTATATAGTCAGTCCAAACCTATTACCTACTATCTTCCGGATATTGAATATGACCAATCCATTCCGACACCTGAAAGTGTTTTGGGATATCAAGTTGGCGATTGGCACGTGAGTCATGATCAATTAGTGGGTTACATGAAGGCATTAGCGAATTCATCTGATCGAGTTGAATTTACAGAATATGCAAGGTCGCATGAAAATCGTCCATTGATTTATTTGACGATCACATCAAAGAAAAATCAAAGTAATATTGATAAAATCCAACAACAACATTACAACTTAACAGATCCAGAAAAATCAGGTGAGGTGAATATCTCATCTACACCAGCAGTTGTTTACCAAGGCTACTCTATTCACGGAAATGAATCTAGTGGTGCCAATGCATCGATCTTGGCGGCCTATTATTTGGTGGCAGGTCAAAGCAAAGAAGTAAAAGAGATTTTGGAAAATTTGGTAGTCTTGATTGATCCGGCTATGAATCCTGATGGGTTGAATCGTTTTGCCAATTGGGTCAACATGCACAAAAGTAAAAATGAAGTAACCGATCCGAATAGTCGAGAATTTAATGAAGTATGGCCTGGTGGTCGTACCAATCATTATTGGTTTGATTTGAATCGCGATTGGTTATTGGCGCAGCATCCGGAGAGTCAAGGAAGATTGAAGACCTTTCATGCTTGGAAACCAAATGTATTGACCGATCATCATGAGATGGGATCCAACAACACCTTCTTTTTTCAACCTGGAATTCCGTCACGTACCAATCCACTGACACCTCAAAAAAATCAAGACTTGACAGGTGAAATTGCAACTTATCATGCTGCTGCTTTGGATCAAATTGGATCACTGTATTATAGTAAAGAAAGTTTTGATGATTTTTATTATGGGAAAGGCAGTACTTATCCGGATATCAATGGCTCCGTCGGTATATTGTTTGAACAAGCGAGTTCCAGAGGACATAAAAGAAAAACGGCGAATGGAATCATGGACTTCCCTTTTACGGTCAGAAATCAAGTCATCACTTCATTGTCGACTCAAAAAGCAGCCAGTGAAATGAAGGAGGAGTTGTTGAAATATCAACGCGATTTTTATCAAAATGCGAAGAAGGAATGGAGTAAACATAAAGCAGGTTATATTTTTTCTAGTAATGACAAAAGTGCGGTTCGTATTTTTGCTAAATTTTTGCAAAGACATGATATTGATGTGTACGCATTAAAAGAAGATACGGAACAAAATGATATTGCTTTTTCAAAAACGGATACTTATATCGTTCCCAACAATCAAAAACAATCTCGACTGATTCACACCATATTTGAAAAGAATACTTCGTTTAATGATAGTTTGTTTTATGATGTATCGGCATGGACCCTTCCTTTGGCGTACAATTTAAAGTACACGACACTCGACAATCTTTCTCTTCAAGGTGGTTTAATAAAAGAAGTGGCTTCACAAAAAGCAGCAATAGATCCAAAAAGTGAAATTGCTTATTTGGTAAATTGGTCGGATTATTATGCACCGAAAGTTGCGAATCAATTGTTACAAAAAGGGATCAAAGTAAAAGTAGCAACCAAAGCATTCAAAGTAAAAACAAATGGAGTCGCTACTTCATTTCAACCAGGTACTTTGCAAATTCCCGCGAACAATCAAGCACTTTCTTCTGATGAAATCTATGAAGTGATTAAATCGATCAGTGCGGCATCAGACATTCATATACATAGTGTGTCGAGTGGATTGTCATTAGAAGGAATAGATATTGGTAGTCCAAGTCATGATCAATTAAAAGCTCCTCGAGTTTGCATGTTGGTTGGTGATGGTGTCAATGCGTATGATGCAGGAGAAGTATGGCATTTACTGGATACTCGATATGCGATGGAAGTGACGATGTTGGATAAACAAAACATGGGTGCTGTCAATTTGAAAGATTACAATGTCATTGTTATGGTAGATGGGTATTACGGTGACATCAAAGATACAGAGGTGATCAAAATAAAGCAGGCTATTTCTGCTGGCACTACTTTGATTGCGATGAAAGGAGCAGCATCTTGGGCTAGTGCGAATAAATTGGCCAACATTCAACAGAAAAAGTTGGCAGCAGAAAAATCAAAAAAACATCATCGTCACGCTTACTGCGATTTGGCTGCTAATAATGGTGCGAAATATATTGGTGGTGCTATATTTGAGACCAAACTAGATCTCTCCCACCCGCTTGCATTTGGATATGAAAATGAAGTGTTACCTGTTTTCAGAAGAGGAACTTTATTTTTTGAAGTTTCTAAGAATGCTTATGCTAGTCCATTGGTTTATACCGCTAGTCCATTGTTAAGTGGTTATATTTCTAAAGATAATTTAAAAGCATTGAGTAATTCTGCAAGCATCGTCGTATCAAGTGTAAGTAAGGGAAAAGTAATTTGTATGGCGGATAATCCAAACTTCAGAGGTTACTGGTATGGTACCAATCGCTTGTTTGCAAATGCTTTGTTTTTTGGAGATTTGATTTCTGGGAGGGCTACGGAGCGGGTCAAATAAATAATCGAAGATTTTTTTTTGACCGCTGTGGCTTTAAGACCGTTTCACTTTAAGACTGCCTTCGGCTGTAGGACCGCTTTCGCTATAAGACTGCTTCTTGTGGAATTCAACCTTTCTCTTTCTTGATGATACTTCTGATATCCAAGTTGAAATTGTACTTCAGCTGTTCAATTTTTACTTCGATAACGAGTATGCTAAATTGAAAGGATATCATAAAAGATTAAGAGAAGCAGTCTTACAGCGTCAACGGTCTTACAGCGCAGCGGTCATAAAGCCGAAGGCGGTCTAGAGTACTCCAATTTTATTGGAGTACGAGTCTCAAAATAGCGGTCTATAAGCCAAAGGCGAGTCTATAAAAAAAACAAAAGGGAGTTCCTTCAAATGAATAAAGAAACTCCCCGGTTATGTTGTTTAGTGAGGTCAGTCAATCAGGGTTAATATTTTGACAAGCTGTGACCCGCTTAGATATATTTATTTAAGGTTATGTAATTATAACACTTTTTCTCTCTTTTTCAACACATCGCGACGAACAATCATATATTTTTTGTTACAAATTTCATTTCTACCCTAATTCTGGTACAATGAAACGGCTGAAGGATCTCATACAAATAATACTCTATAATTGCGGTTATCTTTGAGAAAATTTTACTGATATCTGCGTTGGAAAGCCCTGTCTGCTTGGCGCAGTCAGGCAGGCTCGCCGTAACTAAGGCTATGTTTTCCGCCTTAATCTCAATAAAATTTTCCTCCATATAATAACCGCACTTATAGACTACAATTTGTATTACAAAAAAGATAAATCCGATATCGTATTGTTATAATAAAAGGAGCTACTTTTTGCAAAGCAGCTCCTGAATTAGATTTTGAGGATAGACCTTTTAATTATCCCTCACACCATTTAATGTTAATAAATGGTATCTCTAATTCAATATACTCCGTCCCTTTTCAATGGCACTATCCAGACCGCTCACATCACTTCCACCAGCCGTAGCGAAAAAAGGTTGTCCACCTCCTCCCCCTTTGATTTCTTTTGCTAGTTCTCTAATGATGTTTCCGGCGTGAAGCTCTTTATTTTGCTTGGTCAGACCTTCACTTATTTTTACTAGCAATTGTGGTTTCCCGTTATTTTCAGAACCAAAAATAATAACCACATCTCCAATTTCTTTTTCCAATTGATACGCCAAATCTTTGATCGCTTTTGAATCACCGATTGGCAAACGTGTGCTTAATACTTTAACTCCTTTTACATCGGTCACTTGTTTTTTCAAATCATCTTTTAATGCACCCGCTTGTGCAGACATTAATTTATCAATTTGTTTTTGAAGCAATCGATTTTCTTCTTGTAAAGCGGTAACTGATTTTTCTAAATTCTTAGGGTTTTTAAACAATGCACGTACATCATTTAATTCGCCCAACTCTTTATTGACAAATGCTTCGGCTTTATCTGCTGTCAATGCCTCAATACGACGAACACCTGCTGCAATGGCTCCTTCACTCGTTATTTTGAAAGTACCGATTTGACCGGTTGCATCGACATGGCAACCTCCACATAGTTCCCTTGAATAATCAGGATCAAATGTGATCATACGAACGGAATCTCCATATTTCTCACCAAACAACATCATCGCACCTGCTTCTTTTGCTTTTGCGATTGGTAAATTCCGATCTTCTTGTAAAGCAATATTTTGACGAATCCTCTTGTTGACGATTGCTTCTATTTGTGCAATTTCTTCATCTGTCACTTTTTGAAAATGAGAAAAATCAAAACGTAAATAACGTTCATCCACCAAAGAACCTTTTTGTGCTACATGAGTCCCTAAAACTTCGCGTAATGCAGCATGCATCAAATGGGTTGCGGAGTGATTGTTTTCTGTCAACTTCCTTTTCGGAGCATTCACCTCTCCACGGACATCCGCATTTACGTTTTTCGGCAAACTTTTGACAAAATGAATAATCAAATCATTCTCCTTTTTCGTATTTAAAACTGGAATTTTTTCATCCCCAAAAAAGAGTAAACCCGTATCACCGACTTGTCCACCTCCTTCTGCATAAAAAGGTGTTTTATCCAAGACTACTTGATACAACTCTTTTTTCTTTTCTATCACTGTACGGTATTTGACAACCTTTGCATTTTCTGTTTTTAAATGATCGTAACCTATAAATTCAATGTCTTTGATATCACTCACAACCGTCCAATCGCCAAATTCTTTTTTTGCATCGGCTCTTCCTCTATCTTTCTGTGCTTGCAGTGCTGCGTCAAAACCTTTTTCATCAATGGTGTAGCCTTTTTCTGAAGCAATCAGTCTGGTTAAGTCAATTGGAAAACCATACGTATCATATAATTCAAAAGCGGCATCTCCTGCAATTGTATTGTTATTAACTTCCAATGAATCGAAACGTTTAAGGCCTGCTGCTACCGTCTTCAAGAAAGAACGCTCTTCTTCCAAAATCACTTTGGAGACGAAAGCTTCTTGTGATTTCAATTCTGGAAAAACATCTTTTAGTTGATCCGCCAACATTGGCACCAGTTTATGAAGGAGTGGTTCGTTGATATTTAAGAAGGAGTAATAATACCTCACCGCTCTTCTCAAAATTCTACGAATCACATAGCCTGCACCCGTATTACTCGGCAACTGTCCATCTGCAATCGTAAAACTCACCGCACGTACATGATCTGCTACCACACGCATTGCGATATCCGACTTTGCATTTAAGTCATAGTTAAACGTGTACTTAATACCTGATAGTTTTTCAATAAAATGAATAAAAGGCGTAAAAATATCCGTATCATAATTGGAAGTCTTTCCTTGCATTGCCATAGTCAAACGCTCAAATCCCATTCCGGTGTCAATGTGCTTTGCTGGCAACTCTTCCAATTTCCCAGCGGCATTTCTATTGAATTGGATGAATACCAGATTCCAAATTTCAATCACTAATGGGTCGTCCATGTTGACCAACTTTGAAGCATCTGATTTTTTTCGAGCTTCATCATCACGTAGATCAATGTGAATTTCCGAACAAGGTCCACACGGTCCCGTATCCCCCATTTCCCAGAAATTATCTTTACGATCAAAATATAATATCCGATCTTTGGGTACATATTGTTTCCAAAGTTCAGCCGCTTCATTATCCGCTTCCAGACCATCCTTTTTATCTCCTTCGAATACCGTAATATATAATCGGTCCTTTTCCAAACCATATACTTCCGTCAACAATTCCCAAGCCCATTGAATCGCCTCTTTCTTGAAATAATCTCCAAATGACCAATTGCCCAACATTTCAAACATGGTGTGGTGATAACTATCAATTCCCACCTCTTCCAAATCGTTTTGTTTACCTGAAACTCTCAGACACTTTTGAGTATCAGCAACTCGTGGATTTACAATCTCTTTGTTTCCTAAAAAGAAGTCTTTGAATTGATTCATCCCGGCGTTGGTAAACATCAAAGTCGGATCATCTTTGTTCACAATCGGTGCGGAAGGCACAATCTTGTGTGCTTTTTCTTGAAAAAAATCGAGAAATTTTTGTCGTATTTCTTTAGCAGTCATCATAATGTCTCAGTTTCAAATTACTTTTGATGAAGGCAAAATGACCCTTTTCAGGAACATTTTACATATAAAAACATATTATTCGATAAATATTTATTTAACTAATTGATTATTAATAATCTATTTGCGAATATTAATTGTGTAATTTCGCCAAAATTGGGAAAAATTGAATCTTTTTGATAATACCGTTAAATAATTTTTAACGCTAATCTTTTGAGTTTAATCTATTCGATTTTACCTTTGGCGAGCTTTAGAAAAAGCGTTCTAAATAAGCTATGAAAACACAACTAACTATTAAGCCGCAAAGGTAGCTTATTTTGTTGAACGAAAACAATCACATGTTTAAAGAAAAATTTGTTTACAATACGCAGACCTTGCGTTATGAAAAAGTTGAGGAATCGATAAAAACCAAGGTCTTAAAAATTCTTGGGGTCACATCGTCGATCATTGTGACTTCAATGATATTAATGTTTATCACACTCTCCTATTTTCCTTCTCCAAAAGAAAAAGCTTTGATGAAAGAAATTGAGCAGATGGAACGAAGCTATATGGCTTTGAATGGTCAATTGGATGAGCTTTCAAAAGTTTTGGCGAATGTTCAAGATAGAGATGCGAGTGTGCATAGAATGATGTTTGGGATGGATCCAGTTGATAAGGATGTATGGAATGGTGGTATTGGTGGTGCAGATCGTTACAGTAATTTAGTGAACTACAAAAATTCTGGTGCTTTGCTAATTGCAACAGAAGAGAAAATGGATAAGCTAAAGAGACAAATGGCAATTCAGTCAAAGTCTTTAGATGAAATAGAAACGTTGGCAAAAGATAAGGAGACGATGATGGCATCGATTCCTGCGTTGACACCGGTTCGTTCTGACAAATTAAAAAGAAGCATTAAATCACTTTCTGGTTTTGGTATGAGAATTCACCCAATTCTAAAAAGAAGAAAAATGCATGCTGGTATTGATTTTACTTGTCCCAAAGGAACCCCTGTCCAAGCCTCTGGAGACGGGAAAGTAGTAAAGGTACAGACTGATAAGCGTGGATATGGAAAACACATTGTTATAGACCATGGTTATGGGTACAAGACCATGTATGCACACCTAAATGACTTTGATGTTAAAAGAGGTCAGAAAGTAAAAAGAGGACAGGTAATTGGCAAAGTTGGTTCAACAGGATTGTCAACCGCTCCACATTTACACTATGAAGTGATCTATAAAGGAAGAAAAGTCAATCCAATTGATTATTGCATGGATGGATTGTCACCTGAAGAGTATCAACAATTGGTGGACATGGCTAGTATCGCCAATCAATCATTTGATTAACAAAAAAGCACACTGACAAATAAATAAAGAAATAAATAAAGAAATAAATAAATAAATAAAGAAGCTGCAACAAATTGTTGTGGCTTTTTTTATGGGTTTTTGACAACTTTCACCTGTTTGATTAATTAACGATTTTTCAAATTGTGCTGCCAATTAGTCAAGGTTTGAATTTGACGACCTCATAAAAAACTACTCAGCATCAATCTTAAAGCAAAGCGGTCTTTCTGTACCAAGCGAAGCGCGTATGGTCTTATACAAATTGTAGTCTATAATTACGGCGATCTCCAAGAAATAAGCAAAGCGCATTTCTGTCTAAATATTTTTCCACAATTAACAAAATCAGTGCTTTAGTCTTTGGTCATTAGGTGATATTATATTACTTTGGTAAAACATATTTGTCCTCTAAATATACTACACATACCATGATCACTAAAACAGAAGAACTTACCAAAAGGTATTACACAATCGGCGAAGTTTCAGAAATGTTTACGGTTTCAAAGTCTTTAATTAGATTCTGGGAATCCGAATTTGATATCCTAAAACCATATAAGAATAGTAAAGGAGATCGCCGTTTTACAAAACAAAATATTGAGCAACTTGGTCTAATCTACAATCTTGTAAAAGAAAGAGGTTTCACTTTAAAAGGTGCCAAAAAAGAAATTCGCAACAATAAATCTACTGCTGTTAAACAACAGAAAGTGATTTCTAAGTTAAAGAATTTGAGAAGCGAATTGGTGAAGTTGAGAGACGAGATCTAGACTTGTAATTTGTTTGTTGAAAAGGCACATGGGATTTATTCCGTGTGCCTTTTTTTATATGCAAAATTTTTAAGTATAGTTTTTATCGAGACCAATCTAGCCCCTCAATCCGACCGCAACATAGGAAAGTATTGTTGCAACAAATCCTGATAGGTCTTCCCAATCGGAATCCGCTGAACATTACTACAGTAGGGAATGCTCAATTTCCCTTCATTGAAGGCAGTGACTTTATGAACGTTAATGACATAGGATCTATGCACTCGAATCAAATTGGGGTGTGTAATCTGCCTGGTAAAACTTGATAAATTGGCGTAGGTCACGATTTTCGTTTTATTTGTAACAATCTCTACACATCCAGCATCAGCTTTTACCCAGAGAATATCATCAATATTGACACGTATATATTTAGTGTGATGTTTTACAAAGAAAAAATTATTGTAAAGTAAAACATAGCCTGGATTTTTGGTATGAATCTGAGTATTGTTTTTAGTTGATGCGTTATTCTTTGCACTAAAACTTGAAATTGCAAAATCAATAGCAACTTTTAATTGCTGGGGAGTACTGTCTTTTAAAAATAAATAACATGGATTGGTTTGAATGGTACGACTTATGTTAAAGCTATTTGGTTTACTTGCCAAGTAAATAATCGGCTTAGGCTGTATATTATTAAGTTCAAGTGCTAGTCCAATTCCATCTAAAGGACCATTTTTAAGTTCAACATCAATCACCAAAAGATCTGGTTCATTGTCGATAAATGATTGGATTGCATCTGAGCTATTATCGTAATTTCCAGTTATTTCAAATTCCGATTTTTCTAGCTTTTTTCTTAAACAATTGCCTTGATCATTTTCAATGATTAGTATTTTTATTTTAGACATTCTTCCGCTTTTGTGCTTAACATTATTCTAGTACAACTAATGCAACATAACAAATACGTACCAAGTTGTACTTGATATATTACATGATAGAACCACACTTAACGTTTTAAAGTCTAATTGGAATAGCTGAAATAAAACAACATTTCTTTTACTTGATCTTTTGAATCAACCAAATAAGCAACTTGCTCTTCTTTACAATTAACAATACCACCACCAGTTTTCGTAAATAAGGTACTAGCATTGTAAGCTGGTATTTCATCCAACCCTTTATCCAACTTTTTCATCACAAAAACACGCTTATCGTTTTTGCTGTACAAATACACCGTACAATCATCTGAGTGCTGTAGTTCTACTTGTATGTTGGACATATCTGCAAAGGTTACCACCTTTATTGGAATATTTTTATCCTGGCGATGTAAAAATTTGTGTTCCGGAAGCGAACGGATAGGATTATGTGGACAATTACAGGAAAAATCTGGGTGCGCTCGTTCATTCAATATGCTCTTATTAAAATTAGCTTGAAATCTCTCAAAGTCATTGCCATTTTTTTCCACAAAATTTAAATAATCAACAGCTATTTGATATTCATTTAAATAAATATTGGCCAACGAATAAAGTAGCCGGTATTTGTTGGAATTTTTTACTTGTTTTTTCACTAATTCATTTCGAGCAATATAATCGACAACGTAATCGACTTTGCCTTGCAACAATTTTACAGTCAACAGATTAATTTTGCTTATATCAGATGATTGATCCATTACATGTGCACGCTCAAAAAACGTTTCACTCTTTTTTAATAACGATGCTCGAAGCTCAAACTCCGCCGCCGTTAACTCATCCCCTCTTGTGCCAATTGGTTTTCGCATACGAGTGCCTAAACTAATTTCAAATGGATAGATAAATGGACTAAAGTTTTTTTCTCCAATAGACATTGCTGACAATGCCATCGCTAAACCAAGATTGTTTAATAATTCTCGCCCTTGATATCGTTTTGATATATGTATATATGATGTTACAGCTAATTCGTATTCACCAATTGCCACTAAATAATTAGCCGCATCATACAAATCAATCAATTCTTTAACCATCTTTTTAGTCTTCTGCTTCGTCTTTTTTCTTTCTGCTAAAGAAGGATACCCTATTGAGTTGGGCTCTACATTGAAAGCTAAATAAATGGCTTCAATCAAATCGCTCATTATTTCTGCTGATCTGCTATAGTTGGCTAAATTTGCCATGAACACTCCTTGAATATCTGCAGACTCTTCAAACAATACATCTCCATCAATATGATCAGAACAAGCCAAAAAATTACTATGCTGATGATTGATATTTTCTTCATAAACATGTGCTAATTCATGACCTAAAATAAAGGCAAGGGCATCAAGTGAATCTTGTTCAAAACTTTGGCAAACTTTGTATGCTTTCAGACTTAATTCGATTGTATTGGAATACCTGATATAGAGCGCAGCTACATCATCGCTATTTGTCACTTTTAAATCTGGTTTTTCATAACTAAAATCTCCATGTGAGGAATACAACCGATCGAGCACTTTTGAAGCAATGTGTTGTTCATCATGGTTGCCAAAAGCAGAAAATGACAAACCAACCAGCAAGATATGTAGGAGTATTTTTTTCACTTTGAAACTGAAGTTTACATTTATTCCAAGCTTTTAAGTTTATTTTTTAATTCTACCCCTTTTTTATAGTATTCGGATTCGGTTTTTAATAATTGATTGAGCAGTTGTTCGGCAGCGTCAAAATCTTTTGTTTTACCTTCCTTCAAGTAACACAATACCGAATACCATTGTGCAGTTTTTTGATATTTAAAACCTGAATCGTTGGCCAACGGGACTAAAAATTTGATGGCAGAATGGATATTGCCTAATTCAATTTCACATAATCCGAGATAAAGCAATGCTGTCTCCTCATTGGGAAAATTTAAAATAAATTTTTGTAATGCAACTTTAGACTTTTTGTAGTCTTTATTGTTATATCGTTTAATAGCATTTAGTAATTGCTCTTTTTTAGCTGCTTCATTCCCAGCTAATCCCTTCGCCTCTAGTCTCCCCATTACTTCCGGAAGTATTTTGTTTTCAACAACATAGTTTTTTTCAAATAAATTGTTATCATCCGCTTTGGCATTCCAGAAATAAGCTGCACTTATCAATAACAATAAAGATGCAGCAATCATCATCCATCTTGAATTGATGATTGGTTTTTTATCAGCAACTGATGGAATTTTTATTGTTTCTTCAAAATACCCCTCTGACCTCAATTCTGATTCAGCTGATTTAACTAAATCTCTTATTTCAATTTCTTTTTTCTCACGGATACCTGCAATAACACTTTTTATTTCATTTACCTCGTTTGCAAAAGCTGAATCATTTTGAAGCCTATCTTCAAATGACTGTTTGTCTTTTTCATTTAAATTTCCTTTCAGCCACGCTTCAATTAATGCTAAATTTTTCCATTCTTTATTCATCGGATTCCGGATTTTGATCTTGATAATCTTTGTCTAAGAATATTAATTTTCTGAGCTTATTCATACATCGAAATTTTTTCTGTTTTATATACCCAGAAGTTAAATTCATGATCTCAGCAATTTCAGCCAAGGACTTATTTTCATAATAATAAAGCGTCAATAATTTTTCGCATTCAGGATTAATTTTATTGAGATATTTCCCAGCCAAGCGTTGCATCAGCATAAATTCTTTGCAATTAGTTTTCACCTCATTTGCTCCCAATACTTTATCATCAGGGATAGGATTGGAATTCTTTTTTTCGCGAATTTTCGAAAACCACAAATTTTTGGCAATACCATATGTATAAGCACTTAGTGATGAATTTTCCTTGAGTGTTAACTTAGACTGATCGATCTTTTCAATTAATGCAATAAACACATCTTGCATCAAATCGATGGCCTCCTCTTTACTCCCATTATTTCTAATTACAAAACTTGAAATTGGCTGAAATACCGCACTGTACAGCAATTTTGTTGCGGTTTGTTCTCGCTTCATCAAGCCAATAATTATTTCTTCATCGTTTAGATCAGGGCTCATCATCATATTTCAAAAAAACAAAAAGGTTATCATTACTAGATTAATTTCTGTGCATTATTTAACAATAATAGTGATTGGCATCCAATTTTTAACAAAAAATATTTTATTTTACAAATCCCAGCCTAACTTCAAACAATAGTATTTTTTGCATGCACAGAAAACGCCTTTTATTTGTTATAATTTGTATAACACCATTTGTTTTGTCAATCAGTATTTTTTCTAACAATAAACCGTTCGTAAGGAAAAATAACACCTTCGTAAGGAAAAATGAACCTTTCATAAAAAAACATGCGCTTCTAATCGGAATTGGGGAATACGAAAAAAATGCTCAATGGCCTGATCTAGCAGCACTTAATGATATCAACCTAATCGAAAGCACAATTTTGGGGCAAGGTTTTGAACAACAAAATATTCATCGATTGATCAATAACTCCGCCACAAAAAAAATGATAATTAGTGCTTTAAGAAAAAAAATTCTTAATAAGATAAATCCTGGCGATATCGTCTATTTTCATTTTTCAGGACATGGTCAACAAATTCAAGACTTCAGTGGAGATGAAATAGATGGTCTGGATGAATGTTTAGTGACTTATAAAGCACATAAACATTTTAATTACGACGCATATCAAGGAGCGGAACATTTAACTGATGATGAACTTAATAAAATTCTAGACACCATAAGAAGAAAGTTAGGTCAAAACGGTCACTTGTTATTGACCATTGATGCTTGCTATTCGGGTTCGATTACGCGAGGATTAATTAAAGTCAGAGGGACAAATATTATCATGGCGGACACTACATTTATTGAAGCGCACGGCAAACAAGCAAACCAAATAGATAAATATTATTTGTCATCATCCAACAATAAAAATTCAGCATTAGCGCCAATGGTTGTTATCACTGGTGCAAGTCCATATGAAGTTGCACAAGAATATAAAATGGAACAAAAAGAACATGGTCTGTTTAGTTATTCATTTTGCCAAGCACTTTCGAATTTGCCTCCAAACGCGACTTATAAAAGTCTGCAAGATGTAGTAGATATGAAAATGAAGCAGAAAACATTTTCACAAAATGTACACTTTGAAGGGCCTCTTTCGCACACGATTTTTAATACAGGTTTGCAAAAAGTTGAACCTTATTTCAAAGCGAGCAAAAGAATTGGACTAGATGCTTTAATTGTGGCCAAAGGAACGCTACATGGATTAAGTAATGGAACTAAGGTACAGTTGATGAGTGTGGATACTAAGACAGGAAATAAAAAAATGCTGACGGATGGCGTTGTTTTGAATGCAACTCCTTTTGATTGTGATATTCAATTGAATAAACAAATTTCTAAGAAACAAGCTTTGGATGCACATATTTATATTACTGAGCAAAGCTTCCCATACCCTTCAGTTACCTTGGCTAATAAAATTAATAACAATACAATTTCTAATCAACTAAACGACTTCTTAACAAGTAATTCTAACATACAAATTACTGACAAAGCAGCTGATTTATATCTTGAGCAACCTGCAGGACTTACTTCTTCTTCTCGTATTTTTTTATTTCAAAACGATGAAAGAATCTTACTTGATACCACTATCTCAGATTCTAACTTACTAGGGAAGACTATTTTGAAAACAGTTCAAAATTATTCTAAAGCTAAATATTTAAGACAATTAGAAACAATTAAAAAGTCATTGATTCCTAGCGTAGAAATGTTGATTCAACAACCAGACGGAAAATATGTGGTTTGCGAAAATCATCGTCTGAAAATTGGTCAAACAGCCAAAATAAAAATTAGCAACATTGGGCCTAGTGGATTTTATTTTTCCATTTTGGATATCATGCCTGATGATGAGATTTATCAAGCTATCCCGAGTATTGAAAATAATGAAAAAGCAATTGATTTTTATCTACATCCTGGTAAGGTATTCGTTTCTGGCGAATTTGAAGTTTCTGAACCAGTAGGAATTGATTTTTTAAAAATCATTGCAACACAACAACCTATTGACATTTCATCACAGGCTTTAAGAAGTCAACAAAGCGCTATGAATCAATTGATTGCACCTCTCTTGGAAAGTGAAAACTTCGAAAAAGAAAAAAAATCAAAATCTACTATTTTACCCATTGATGCAGGATATATTGGATCCTATATTTTTGAGATTATCCAGTGAGTATACCTTATAATTTATTTAAATCTAAACAAGACTATTACATGAAAATCCAACTATTTTCCAACAAAATAATCACAATATTTACCATACTGTTATTATTTCCATTCTTTCTTAATGGTCAAAAAAACGAAAAATCACAATTTGAAACACAATTAGAAATTCTTGATAGCTTGAGAGCATATACGCTTGCAAATAATTGTATTTCATATGCAGATAGTTTAATTGAATCAGGGAATTGTAACCAAAGACAAATTATTGAACTGGAAATTCTTAAAGGAGGTTATTATGCGAATAATTGGAAAGATTCATTAGCCACTATTTCTTTAGATAAAGGCTATAATTATTTGATTTCTTCGGCAGACACGAACTGTATAGCTTATGCAAATGTTTGGGAAGGTAAAGGATCTGTAGCGCGAAATCAAAATGATTTTAAATTAGCAGAAAAGTATTATTTGAAATGTGAAAAGATTCAGAAAATAATATTGGATAAAGACCATCCCGATCATGGGAAAAGTCTTAATAATCTAGGTCTCATTTACTATGCAACTGGACAAAATGAAAAGGCAGAACCATATCTAGTTAATGCACAAATAAATAGATCCAAATCTCTAAGTAAAGGCCACCCAGATTATCTCCGAAGTGTAAATAACCTTTCCTTGCTTTATATAAATATTGGTGAATACGAAAAAGCTGAATCGCTTATAAATACAGGAATTGAGCTAATTAAAATTCATCACGGCATTTCTTACTATTTATACTCAACCTACTTGTCTAATCTTGCTTTGGTTTACCTTTCAATGGAAAATTATAAAAAGGCAATCCCTATTTTAAAAGAGGCTTTGGTTGCTACAGAAAAAGCTTTTGGTAAAAAAGAACATATGAATTATATCGCCAATTTATCCAATCTAGCTCTTGCTTACGAAATTACGGATGAAATAACAAAAGCTAAAACAACTTACAACGATCTAGAAAATCTAATAATTAAAGTGGTTGGAAAAGAACACCCCTACTATATGCAAGTGAGATATAATCAAGGCATTTTATATCAAGTAACTAAAGATTTCCAAAAGGCAGAACAATACCTATTGGAAGCTAAAATGTTATCCAATAAGTTATTTGGAAATGAAAATCCAAATTATAATTCTTCGCTTGGAAGATTGGTAATGTTATATGGAGAAACCAACCAAAAACAAAAAGCAATCCAAACAGTTTTGGAGTATAATAATTTGACAAAAAATCTTTTAAAAAAATCTTTTAATTTTCTTTCTGAAAAAGAAAAAATTAAATATCATGAAAGAAAAATTGGCAAATTTACCTTCGTTAAAGCTATTGCACAACAATTTCAAACATCTGAAATTTTAGAAGAAGTATACAATACAATTTTATTTGAAAAGGGAATACATTTAAATGCTTCAAATCAAACTAAGTCATTCATACTTTCGCAAAAAGATACTAGCCACGTAAGTCAATATGAAAAATCAAAGCATCTAAAAAAACAACTTTATGAGCTAAGTCAAAAATCAATTCGCGATGAATTAGGTATTGCAAAAATTCAAGATGAAATAGAAATAATTGAAAAAATTCTGGCTAAAAATTCTATTCAATACCGCCAGGAACAGAAAGCAAACCACGTAACATTTGCCGACATCGCTTCCAAATTAAAGGAAAATGAAGTAGCAATTGAATTCACTAATTATGATATGCTAATTTCTGAAAAAGAAGATAGCTTGATTTATGCCGCTTATATATTAAAACCTGATCAAACTATTCATGTCGTACCCTTATGTTCTGCCAAAGAGTTATCTAGCACAATGACTGTTTCAAACGATTTAGTTTTGGCAATGGCAGTCGATAAGGAAAGAGGAAAGAAAAGAAAATCAAAGAACACGCTAAAGGAAACAGGGATTAAAGTCAAAAAGAAAAAAAATGCATATAAATTGTTATGGAACCCTATCGATTCATTACTGACCGGAGTTGAAACTGTATACTTTTCTCCTTCTGGCTTAATTAATAAAATAAATTTGAATGCAATAGAAGTTAATGATTCCACCGTAATCGCCGATAAATATAATCTTGTAAATTTAATGAGTACACGGACTATTGCACTTGAAAAATTAGAATACGAAAACAAGAATGCTGTTACTATTGGAGGTGTTGACTTCAATGGCGATCGCGTTCAACGAACTTCATCAAACAACAGCAAAAATGATACCTGGGAAGATATCCCTGGAAGTGACATTGAAAGAAATGGAATTAATAATTTACTGCAAAAAGCGGATTTCAAGGTTAGCTCATTTAACAAACAAGATGCAACCGAATCTACATTTAAACAATTAGGTCGAGAATCCTTTTCACCTAGAGTCATTCACCTGGCAACACATGGATTCTTTTTTCCAACTCCTGAAAAAGACCAAGCGTCAAATAACGATAATATTTTCCAAGATTCGGAAAATCCATTAATGCGAACAGGACTGATATTAGCAGGCGCAAACCAAGCTTGGTCAGGAAATAAGACCTCCAATAAATCCGAAGATGGTGTCCTAACAGCCTACGAAATCAGTAACATGAATCTTTCTAACACTGAACTTGTAGTACTTTCTGCCTGTGAAACAGGTCTTGGAGATATTAAGGGAAGCGAGGGTGTGTATGGGCTTCAGCGCGCTTTTAAAATGGCAGGTGTTCAAAATATTATTATGTCTTTATGGAAAGTATCAGATGAAGCAACTGCTCAATTCATGATCCAATTTTATACCAACTGGCTAAATCAAAAACTTTCAATTGATGAGGCTTTCAATAAAACACAACTGGAAATGAAAGAAAAATTTGAAGATAAAAATTTATGGGCAGCCTTTGTTCTTATCCAATAATCAAAGTTAGAATAGAAACTCAATTAGACATGTATAAACCTAAACAAATGAAAATGAAACTGCTTCCAACTTTTATTTTGCTATTACTTTACACCACTTCATTTGCACAAATTAATGAAACATTATTAGCATCTATTAAAGCAAAAGACGTTGAGAAAATTGACTCCTTAATTACCTCAGGAGTAGATATAGAGGCAGTTGATGAACACGGTGCAAACGCATTAATGTGGGCCTGCTATTATGGAGATAGCACTTGCGTAGCTATGTTGTTTGAAAATGGAGCAAAACCACCTGAAGAAGGAGGAGGAATTTATTATAAAGGCCAAACAGAACTCTATACACCTTTAAAGGGATGGTATGGGGATTTGGTTTCAATAGCAGCGGGTCAAGGAAACTTAGAAGTACTCAACTACCTTTTGAAAATAAAAAAAATGGATGTGAATATGCAAGTACCACATCCGACAAATGACACCTTATCATTATGGACACCGTTGATGCATGCTGTTCAAAACGATCAAGCCAAAATTGTAAAATGTTTGTTATTAAATGGTGTAATAAAAACTAATACAAATAAGATCAATCAAACATTATATCATATAAGTATTGATTCAGTCATGAATAAAATTATCCGTAACGATGATTTAAAAACGTTAGAAACTTATATAGATAGACTTGAATTAAAAAATGAATATTATGCTTTATACGCTACAAACTTGGACAAAGCATATGAAGTTATTATAAAACACAATGCTAAAGCGCTAGAGATTTATAGTTACAACCACTACAAACATGTTTTCGGATTGGAAGATAGCGCAACATATTTTCGAATAACAGGGAAGTATAATGAAGCTAAGCGTATTATGAATGAAGTAGTCTCCATAACAAGTAAAACACAAGGAAAAAATTCTTTAGTCTTTGCTAGTCAAATTAATAATACTGGTTTAATACACGACATCTTAGGTGAATTTGAAGAAGCACTAAAATGCTATAAAATAGCTGCACCGATTTACAAGCAGAATGTAGGAGCATCAAGTTCTTATGCAACTTCAATTTCTAATATGGGTGTTCTTTATAGAAGCATTGGTGAATATAGAAAAGCACTTACAAACACACAAGCAGCTTTAATTATAACAAGAGAAACACTTGGTGCATCTAGTTTAAAATATGCTATTAGATGCAACAATTTGGCATCTTTATACCAAGATATAGGTGAGTATGATTTAGCCTTACCGCTCTTTTTTAAAGCTACAGAAATTACCAAAAATAAACTTGGAGAGCAGCACTATAAATATGGTTTACGATTAAGAAATTTGGCCAAGATCTATACGCTGAAGGATCGTCTTACAGAAGCAGAAGCACTTTATAAACAATCACTTGAAATATTTAGAAAAAATTTTGGTGAGGAGCACAGACATTATGAAGCTTCGATTAATGCACTCGCTTCGTTTTATAATATAATAGGCAAGACTACGATGGCTATTGAGCTTAAAGAAAATTGTTTGGAAATTAATGAAAAATTATTTGGCAAAATGAATAATAGATATGCAGATAATTTATCATCGATTGGTACCATTTACGAAAAAACAAAAGAATGGGAAAAAGCAAAATTTTATTTACAAAATGCTATTTCGACTAAAGAGACGATTTTTGGAGCAAATTATCAAAATATATCGGACAATTATTTATCTCTCTTAAACGTCAATCTTCAATTAAAAAATGAGGAAGAAATACCGCAAATTACTGATAAAGTTATTGACAATATTTCCTCAGTATTACTTAATCAGATGCCGTTTATGCCAATTAGCCTAAAACTGAAGTGGAAGAAACAATACGAACTTTCTTTGGGAAAACTTAACAGTCTATTAATTGATAGAAATACTTCGGACAACCTGTATATTGTAAACAGTCTGTTAAAAAATAAAAACTTCATATACACAACAAAATATGAAAATGAAACGCGAAATGAATGGTATGAACTCAGAAAAAAAATAGGTACTCAATTTAGCAGACCACTGGCGAAAAGAGATTCAGCTCTCCTTGACTGGCAAGACAAAGCAATGTATTTAGAATCAAAATTATCTGCTAATAATTATTCAACTTACTCAAATAAACCAATTGATGTTAGTAATCTAAGATCCGCACTGGATAAAGACGAAATAGTTATAGATTTTTATCACTTCCCCCATTTTGATGAGACTTTTACAGACCGTACACTATACACTGCCTACATAATCAACCAAAACTCCAATGACATCAAACGAGTCCAATTATTCGAAGAAAAAGATCTCATCAACATCTTATCTAACAATAAAAACACAGATAATTCACTTGCCCAATCAAAATATAAAATCCGAGGCACCGAAGGAATTGTCGTCAAAAACAAAAAAGACCTTTCTTTTGTTTGGAAAAAATTATTACCACATCTGGAGGGCTATAAAAAAATACACATCAGCCCAAGTGGCATCCTCAGCAAGATAAATTTAGCTGCCATTGAAATCGATTCTGGAATTGTTGCAGGCGATCGATATGAAATATACACCTACAATAATTTAAGAAGTATACTAGACAAAGAACAAAATTATAACAATACATATTTGTTAGCTGGTGGAATTGACTATGAATATGATCTCACCAAAAAAGGAAATTCAACTTCAGATTTAGAAGCATTATTAAACCCAACAAATAACCAAGATATAATTAAACTACGTGCTGAAACTGGAGATCGTTGGGAGTTTTTAGAAGGAACACAAAAAGAAGTGGACAACATTTCTTCCATTTTAAAATATTCAAATTTTTCAAGCGGTCACCTACTTTCTGGAAAAGCAGCGAATGAAAAAGAAATTAAGTCAATTCTTTCTAGAGATGAATCCCCTCGGATTGTACATTTTTCCACACATGGTTTCTTTTTCCCTGATCTTAAACTTGATATTGATAACACCAGAGTAGCTTTTCGTAGTTCAGAAAATCCAATGATTCGATCTGGACTAATATTAGCAGGTGCCAATTATGCTTGGCAAGGAAATCTAGTTGAGGATGACCAGGAGGATGGAATCCTAACAGCATATGAAATTCAAAATTTGAATCTCCAAAATACAGAATTAGTTGTTCTCTCCGCATGTGAAACAGGACTTGGAGACATCCAAGGTAGTGAAGGTGTTTTTGGATTACAACGTGCTTTCAAAATTGCAGGTGCTAAATATATTATTATGAGTCTTTGGAAAGTTCCAGATCAACCAACAGAAGAATTAATGACTTCATTTTACTCTAATTGGTTAAAGGATGGAATGTCAATACCTGACGCATTTAATCTTGCACAAAAAACTTTGAGAACAAAATATCCCAACCACTTTGAATGGGCTGGCTTTGTCTTGATCCAATAAGATTTATTGTAAATTAAATTTTCTAGAAAAAAATAAATCACTAGCCAACAACCATAGATCGATTATTCTAAGTTTACAAAAATCTTAGTTTTAATTAATACTAATAATACTACATCAACTTTTTAAAACAATGTTTTAACGTAAAACAGAAGAAGTCTTGAAATCCATCCGGCTTAATGCCATCTTTCATTCAAGACTTCTTCTGTTATTTATTTTACTATCTAATACAGATTGAACCCCAAAATGGCGGTTATCTATGAGAAAAATTTATCGATATCTGCGTTGAAAAGCCCTGTCTGCTTGGCGCAGTCAGGCAGGCTCACCGTCACTAAGGCTATGTTTACGTTTTTCGCCTTAATCTCAATAAATTTTTCCGCCATATAATAATCGCCATTTTAGAATACAATCTGTATAAGCTCAATCCAATAGATTTCCAAATCGCATATTGAATCCATCGACGCCTTGCAATCCACCTGTGTGAATCGCTACAATCGTCGCACCACGTGGAATCTTCTTTTTCTCAATCATATCAAAAATACCATACATCATTTTTCCAGTATAAATCGGATCCAATGAAATGCCTTGTTGTATTTTAAACTCATTCATAAACGAAACTAGCTCCGTATTCCATTTGGCATATCCACCAAAATGATAATCTTGATTGATCTCCCAATTGTTGAACTTTCCAAAACCATATTCCTCCAACAAATTTTGAATGACTCCTTTCATCCCTTCCCCCTTTAGAATTTGAAAGGGCATAATAACCGATTCATTTTTTAAGGCGCTGATAATCCCTGCCGCCGTTCCACCAGTTCCAATACTGACCATCCAATAATCGATGGGTGTTTTGATTTGTTGTAAGGTTTCATTTACAATTGCTTGACATCCTTTTATTGCCAACTCATTTGTTCCACCTTCTGGAATCAGGTAAGCATTGGAAGCGGTTGGTAAATGGAGATGGACATTTTTCTCCACATATTTTTGGCGACTTATAAAATGTAACGACATGCCACTCGCTTTTGCAAATTTCAGTGTAGGGCTCCAATCCTTCGGTTCTTCTCCTCGGATGATCCCAATTGTTTTGAAATTGAAAAGCTTTCCAGCGGCTGCAACGGCATGGATATGATTGGAAAAGGCACCGCCATAAGTCACCACAGATTCATAACCTTCTTCTTTCAGCAACTGGATGTTTAAAATTAACTTTCGGTACTTATTTCCAGTCAAATTTTCACCGATCAAGTCTTCCCGTTTTACGTATAAAGTAATCCCTTGATTATCAAGTCGCTCGTCCTCAATTTTTTGAATTGGACTTGGTAGATTAAAATTTATTCTATGTGATTGTAAGTAACTTTCAAGTTTATACATATTAAATA
>CALFWW010000076.1 GCA_937928575.1 uncultured Saprospiraceae bacterium
ACGCCGATTGCCTGTGTACCATGTTGTCCAACAGAAGCAGACTTGGCAGTTGCACCAGCAGCACCAGTAGTAGTAGAAAGTACCTGTGAAGCAGATAATGTAACCTTAAGTGGCGGATCTATTGCAGCAATCACATGTCCAGCAGGATCGACAGCAGAATACTCAATAGATGGAGGCACAACGTGGACGCAAACAGTTCCAATGTATGACCAAATGACAGCTATAACAGTAGATTACCGTTGTCTGTGTGATGGAGATGGAATGACAGCAACGCCAGAAGCATCTGTTACTACGCTTCCAGGAGAATGTATTGAACCTTGTAATGAAATGGCAGGAGAATCGACTCCAGAGACAGCTGAAATCTGTTTAGATAAAACGAATTTAGCTGGCGAATCATCTACTGCTGATATTATAGATTTATCAACCATTTTTGGACCTAATACAGATGATCCAGCAGATCCAGATGACGTAACAAATTATGTCGCTTTCGATTCTTCTAATGGAGATTTGTTTATTGCTGCTTCTTCCTCTTCAGACTTTGATTTATCCATGGTTGGATTAGGTCAGAATGCATGTATTTTAGAAGTGGTTTACACGCAAGGAACTTTAAATTCATTCACCGGTGCAATAGATGCTATTACTCAAATACCAGGATCACCAATTCCTGCTATTGGTGCCGTTGATTTATCTGGATTCTTGACATTTATTAATGGATTTTTTGGTCCTTACAATCAAATGCAGGTAATGGATATTTTAGATAATGGAATTACTATTGATGTGTTAGGGGCTAGTTTTACAATTCCTTGGCCGGTAGAATTTTGTTATGATTTTTCAGATGCAGCACATTGCATTGAGGTGGTTAATTGCGCTCCTGCATGTGACCCAACAGCGTGTAATGATATTACAGTAATCTTGAGCAATATTTCATGGTCAGGATTGGAAGACGACGGAGTTGGATTTGGAGATCTAGAATTAGTTTGGACTTTCCCTGATGGACAAGTATTAGAACAAATGGAAGCTCAACAAAGTGGTTCCACAAACCCAGGTATTTGTTTTGTTGCTCCTTCTACGACATGTCCTGGTGTAGCTGGTGGAGGTTTTGAAGCTGAAATCTGCTTCTGGGAAGATGATTGTATTGGAGGAGATGGTATGGTCTATGATAATGAAACTGGAATATTCTCACAATGTCTTGGGAATGCAGATGATCCATTAGGTATGAGTGCCAATGAAGGTGCTGAATCATCTTGTGAAACTATTTTATTCCAATACTCTACAACAGGTACACAAACTGTTTCAGGAGCAGGAGGTTTATATACTTTTGAATTTATAACAATTTGTACGCCGACTACGTGCGCAACAATTGCATGTTCAGTTGATCCAATAGGTCCTGTATGCGAAGGATCTACAGAAATGTTGACTTTAAATGAAAGTGGAGATGAGGCATCAACTTGGAGTTGGTCTGACCCAGATGGAAACATAATTGGGAATACTGCTTCAGTTAACATTACTCCTCCAACTATGGCAGGTAGTTATACTTACACAGTTAATGTGATGAATGAGGAAGGTTGTACCAATACTTGTTCAACAACTTTAGTAGTAAATGGAAGTCCAACGGTTACTACAGGTTCTTATGGGCCGTTATGTAATGATGCGGCTCCAGTTGCACTAATTGGAAATCCAGCCGGAGGAACTTTCTCAGGAACTGGTGTTGCTAACAATATGTTTGATCCTGAAGTTTCGGGAGCTGGAACATTTACAATTACCTACGATTTTACAGATGCAAACGGTTGTATGGGTAGTGCGACAACAGATGTTGAAGTGTATGCACCAATCGTTGTTGCGGCAAATTGTGATTGTAGTTCAGTTAGTGCAACTTCTTTTGATGTTGTTATAAGCGGTATTTCTGGAGGTCAACCAGGTTCAACTTATACGGTTGATTACACAACTCCAGGAGGTCAATCAGGTACGACCACCGTTTCAAGTGGAGGTACTGCAACAATTGCAGGATTAAATTATGAAAATCAAAATGATAAAGTAACCTTGACGGTCACAGATGATTTTGGATGTACGATTAACTATGACGTATTGCAAGCATATTGTGGGGAAGAAACTGGTTGTGCTTGCGATGGCGGATTTGTCAACGTCCAGGCTTGTGGAAACGGAAACGGTTATTCCATGACCTATGCTTTGACTGCACCTGATGGTACAGATACCGTCGTAACAGATGGATTATTCCCAGGAGGTTTGGTAGATGGTGATTATACGGTTACAGCTTATAATGTAGTCGATGCTGAATTAGCAGCATTGGAAGCAGCACTTATGGCAGGAACATCATTGAATGGCTTTTGTTTTGAAAGTTTCAACGTTACAGAAACAATTTCCTGTCCTCAACCTATGGTTGCTTTGGAAGGTGCAAGTATTTGTCTCGGAGAAACAGCTGACTTAAATGCAATAATAACCGAAGGCTTTGGAGGAATGATTACTGATTATTTATGGACAACAACAGCAGGAATCATCACGCCACCTTCTGGGGCAGGATCCGTTGTTTTCTCATCAGATGGAATAACAACTACTACAACTGCAATCGTAACGGTAGAAGTTACAGATGCCTTTGGTTGTATGGCAACCGTATCCGCTGAAGTATACGTAGAACAACTACCAACCGCAACCATTGCTGGACCAACAGAAGTATGTGAAGGTGATGAATTATGCTTAACCGCAACTCCAGCAAATGGAGTTCCATTATACACTCATTCTTGGGCGATAGTTGGAGGAACC
>CALFWW010000077.1 GCA_937928575.1 uncultured Saprospiraceae bacterium
TAATACAGATTGAACCCCAAAATGGCGGTTATCTATGAGAAAAATTTATCGATATCTGCGTTGAAAAGCCCTGTCTGCTTGGCGCAGTCAGGCAGGCTCACCGTAACTAAGGCTATGTTTACGTTTTTCGCCTTAATCTCAATAAATTTTTCCTCTATATAATAACCGCCATTTTAGAATACAATCTGTATAAAATCGTCCTCATATGAATTCACATGAGGACGATTTATTAATTTTAATTTTTCAAAAGACAGTGTTATAAACCTATTGTCTATTAAAGATTATTTTTTCTGTAAATGCCTTGTTGTTTTGAGAAATACTTAAAATATAAACACCTTCAGGACTTCCAGTCAAATCAATTTCCTTTGAATAGCTGCCGTCAAAGTCAGGGTTGATTTCAGCAAAAATTACTTTACCAGCAACATCAATCAATTCAATTTTGGTTGCTTCTTGATTATCAATTGCGAATTTGACAGTAATTTTTCCATCTGTAGGATTTGGGAAAATTTCGATGGTATTAAGATTTAAAAATGAAGACACGTTGTTATTACCTTCTATTACTTCTTCAACGATTTCTTTTCCGTCTTCGATTTTCTTTTTACGAATGATGATTTTCTCAGTGACTTTATTTTCTGGAGATTGACTGCAACAGCCTTTTGATTTTCTTTTTGCTTTTGTGAAAGTGATTTTCTTCTTGTTTTTATCCCCTCTATTGACCCAATGAATTTTTGCTTCTTCACCGATTTTGTGATTTCCAATTGCATCAATTAAATCATCTGCACTTTTGATTTTTGTTTTCCCGACCTTCTTGATGACTGCACCCGATTCCATCCCTGCTTTTTCAGCATCTGAACCACTGATAATTTCTGAAACTTTAGCACCCTCAAAATCTCCCTCTTCAAGATAAACGCCTAAACGTGCTTTATTACTTTTCCTCTCCTTACAACAACCTGGTGTCCATTCAGCGCAACAACCTGGAAAGCAATTTGATTTTTCTTTGCCAGAACAACTGTTATTTGAGTAAGATCGGCTCCGACGATTGTGTTGCGGTCGCTTAATTTTATTACGTCCTGTCAAAGTTACTTCTGTTGTTTTAGTATCACTTGATCTTGTGAAATTAATTTTCACTACATCACCAGCCGCATATGCAGACAACACTTTCACCAATGAATTAAAATCAGAAACTTTTTGTCCATCAATCGTTTTGATAATGTCTCCTTCTTTTAGACCTGCTTTATCTGCTGCACTATCTTTTACGACATCAATATAAATACCATCGGTTTCTTCTCTTCCACCAGGCGTAGTATCTGCACTTATATAAACACCCAAAAACGCTTTGTTAGAAGGAGTGTCCATGTGCCTTTTCTTAATTCTCATTCTTCGTTGTGGACTCTCTCCATCCACTTTGCCGTTTAGCAAATCGTCCAAGTCAATATCTGTCCCTTCTAATGCCTTTTCCAACTTTTGTCTGGTTTCAGCATCCAACTCATCTGTCTCCGTATCGATAATCATCATTTGCGTATCATCCCCACTCATATCGATGGTGATGGTTCTTTCACCTTCCACCATTTCACTTCCTTCTTCGCTATTATCTTCGATTTCGACATTTACATCAATTTCTAATTGCGTATTTCCTTCATGCAATTCAGCAATCAAGGCATCGATTTCTCCCTCAATATTTTCTTCAATCACTTCATCCCCTTCCTTGACAATTGTATGTGTTGTTTGATTACCTTCTTGGTCAACAGCAACGACTGTAATCGTCATCGTTTTTGATGATTCATTTTGTGCATTAATCGTTATTGAACAAAAGCTAAGTGCAAAAACAATGAAAAGCGTGAAAATTTTGAAGCGTTGATTTTGATGTTTCATGATCCAATTTTTTTAGACGATTATATAAAGATCTAGATGTAATACTATGTTTGCAAATTTAAGGCAGATACGTTTCTTTCACGGTTAATTAAACGTTAAAGACCTGTTAAACGAACCCTATCCGATAATCTAGGGTTAAATTCATACTAGCTTATTCTAGCATATCGTTTAAAAAAGATACAACAAATTTCCCACCAGTAAAAGCTTTGAAGCTAAATGAATAAAAAAGCAATTTGGGTAATCATTGGTCTAATGACCGCGGCGTTGATTGGAATCATCTGGTTACAGATGTATTGGATCACTGGTACGATCAAATTGAATGAATCACAATTTGATAAAAATGTATTTGAAGCGTTGAATCGTGTGGTTGAAAAAATTGAATACGATGAGCCTTCTGCAGTTTTGGACCTATTGGATCCAACAAACGAAAATGCAATCTATACGCAACAAATTAGTCAACGTACTTCCAATAACAAACAAACTATTTCCGTAGACTATTCGATTACTCAATTATTTGAAAAAAATGAAATTTCAAATGGGCACCCCTCCGATTGTGATTGTGATGAATGTAGATACAAGCGGAAAAAGAATTTGCTAGAAAAATCATTGGTGAATCGATTGATATTGCCAAAAGCAATTGAAGAAAGAGTAGACATTGAAAGACTCTCCAAATTGATTCGACAAGAATTTGCCAATAGAGGAATCAATCAAAAGTACGATTTTGGTGTTTTCTCAAATACCAAAAAAAGCTTCGTCATTGTCAATGATCATTATGTCGTTGAAGATAGCAGCCCTACCGTCTTGGGTACGGAAGGTAGTTTAGAAAATTCAGACTATCGAGTTCAACTATATCCAGAAGAGTTGGTTCCTCCCGGTTTTTTGATGATTAACTTTCCTAACAAGTCTAGTATTTTTTGGAATTCCGTATGGAAAGTATTGGCCGCGTCTATATTGTTTACCAGTATTATTTTATTCTGTTTTGCCTACACGATACAAGTAATTTTCCGTCAAAAGAAAGTGGGTGAAATGAAAACGGATTTTATCAACAATATGACCCATGAGTTTAAAACACCCATTGCGACCATTTCATTGGCTGCGGATTCTATCACCAGTCCTAAAATAAGTGCGGAACCAGAAAAAGTGAGAAGATTTGCGGATATCATCAAGCAAGAGAACAAGCGGATGAATAATCAGGTAGAAAAAGTGCTTCAAATGGCATTGTTAGACAAAAATGATTTCACTTTGAAACTAACGGATGTGGACATGCATACGTTAATAGAGCAAGCGGCCCGCAATCTAACATTGGCTGTTGAGAAGAAAGATGGAACCGTATCTACTCATCTGAAAGCAGATAAGCACATTATCAAAGGTGATGTCACCCATATTTCCAATGTTATCAATAATCTAATGGAAAATGCGAATAAGTATTCACCAGAAAAACCAGAAATATCTGTCCATACACGCAATGTTGCAAATGGAATAGAAGTTATAGTTCAGGATAAAGGGATTGGGATGAATAAAGAGGCGAGAAAACACATTTTTGATAAATTTTACCGAGTACACACAGGAAATTTACATGATGTCAAAGGATTTGGATTAGGTTTAAGTTATGTGAAAGCGATGATGACGGCTCATAAAGGAGAAATTGAAGTAAAAAGTGAATTAGGGAAAGGAAGTAGTTTCATACTAACATTTCCCTTTCAGGTACAATTATGACGCGTTCATCGAAAGCGTTAACATTTAATGTTAAAATTTCATATATTGAAGTAATAAACCTCATAAAATAATTAGTAAACTCTATTAAAATGACGACGAAAAGCAACAAAATCCTTCTAGTTGAAGACGATCAAAATTTTGGCGATGTGTTGCGCTCTTATCTGGAAATGAATGAGTTTCATGTCACCCTTGCAACGGATGGGGAAGCAGGTCTCGAAAGCTACAAAAAAGGTGTTTTCGATTTATGCATCCTCGATGTCATGATGCCCAAGAAAGATGGATTCACATTGGCGAAAGAAATAAGAGAAAAAGATAGTGAAATGCCAATCATTTTTCTGACAGCTAAAGCCATGAAAGAAGATGTAATCCAAGGTTTTAAGATGGGTGCAGATGACTACATGACCAAACCTTTCAACTCGGAAGAATTACTCCAGCGCATCCAGGCTGTCCTGAGAAGAAGTTCTAAGAAGGACGACCCGCGTGAAGAAATTAAAGAATTTGACTTGGGAAGATTCCACTTCAATTTCCCATTACGAATCTTAAGCTTCGATGGCGGATTGACCGAAGAAAATCGTGCTAAACTTTCTCCGAAAGAAGCACAATTACTCAGAATGTTTGCCATGTACAAAAATGACATACTTCCAAGATCAGAAGCCTTAACCAAGATTTGGGGCGAAGACAATTATTTCACTGCCAGAAGTATGGACGTGTTTGTAACCAAACTCAGAAAATATTTGAAACCTGATGAAAATATTGAAATTGTCAATATCCACGGAAACGGATTCCAATTGTTAGTAAAAAACACAGACGAAGTCAACACGACTAGTGAACCTTCTAATGAAACGCAAGGTTAGGAAAGTAATCCTAGGTAAAGAAATATTGAGACCTGCTTCGGATTGGAGTGGGTCTTTTTCTGTCGGTTAACCCTAAGCAAAGACTACATATATTGACAAATAGGTATATTTTTTGTACCTTTAAGATATCAATACCCGCCTCGCCTCTGACTTTGTTATGCGCATTTTGGCGGGTTTTCTGTTTTTATTTCCCTTCCCTATGCCCAAAAAAAATTACACTAAACTTCCTAAAACTTTCAAAGATCAAGTCCTTTTGTTAAAACAAAGAGGGTTAATTATTGAAAATGAAACGAAAGCGTGTAAAGTGTTAGAAACAATAAGCTATAATCGCTTAAGCTTATTTTGGTATCCGCTTCTAGAAGAACCTAAGGAAAATGAGATTTTTAAAGATGGTTCAAATTTTGAAACCATCTTTAGAATTTATCAATTTGATAGCGAATTAAGATCTCTAACATTTCGTGCAATTGAACAAATTGAAATAGCTTTTCGTACCCAATTAATTTACCACCTGTCGCACAAGTACAACTCTGGCAATTGGTATGCTAATGCATCCGCATTTAAAAGTTATCCAATTTACGTTAGTTTACTAAATAAGATTGTAAATTCTGTTAAAGATTCTAAACAGGAATTTATAAAGAAATATTCTAACACTTATGAGGAATTTTTACCTCCTGCATGGAAAAGCTTTGAAATAATCACCTTTAGAAGTCTTCAATCTATATACAAAAACCTAAAATCTGCTAAAGATAAAAAACAAATAAGTTTACGTCTTGGAATGAATCATACAACATTTGAGTCATGGATGGACACCTTGGTTTACATTCGGAATATCTGTGCACACCATACTAGATTATGGAATATAAAATTAACTATAAGTCCTGTCTGGTTAAAAACGCCAAAAAATAGTTGGGTGAAACGGTGGGAAAATGAACCATCCAACGAAAAAACCAAAGACAAAATATTAAAAATGTACGCTGTCTTTTGCATTATTCAATATTTATTAGATCATATAAATCCATATCATAATTTTGCAGAAGACTTGAAAGTTTTGCTAAAAAAATATCAGACTCATATTGACATTGCTCACATGGGATTTCCAAATAATTGGGAAGAAGAAGATTTATGGAAATAGATTTAAAACTAGGTTATAAAGCTATTACAAATTCGAAAATAATTATTAGTATCATTAATTGAATATCAAAACTCCAAGATGAACTTAAAGATAGTGGATTTGGTAACGCTGCTGAAATCGAAAAGATTATTTCATTTGCGAAATGCCTATTCAATGAAATTTTGTCCCTCTTACGATTGTTGAAAATAGCAAGTCCAACCTGCACACTTATAGAGAGCGATATATATGCAGAAAAAAACCCTTCCAGATCTCTCTGAAAGGGTTTTTATTTAAGTGGTTGACCTACAAGGACTCGAACCTTGAACGACTGGACCAAAACCAGCTGTGTTACCATTACACCATAGGTCAATACCATACTTCTTAGGAAGCGAGGCAAATTTATAACAAAAAAGTCATATAGTAAAGTTCTAATACACGGATATATTTATTTTTATTTCGCATTTTTCTCAATTATGCTTTCATCATTCAAAATATCGTATAAATGATCGGGATACTCGGGGTAAGAAGGTAGAT
>CALFWW010000078.1 GCA_937928575.1 uncultured Saprospiraceae bacterium
TGAGATATAGGCGAAAAACGTAAACATAGCCTTAGTTACGGTGAGCCTGCCTGACTGCGCCAAGCAGACAGGGCTTTTCAACGCAGATATCGATAAATTTTTCTCATAGATAACCGCCATTTTGGGGTTCAATCTGTATAAATATCTTGATATTCACTCAAAAATAATTCGACATATGATAGCTGCCAATAATCCACAATTGAAATCTTGGATAGAAGTAAGTCCTGATAGTGATTTCCCAATTCAAAATTTGCCTTTTGGCGTTTTTACCAGTAGAGAAAATACTCCACGCCTTTGCAGTGCAATCGGTGATTATGTGGTAGACTTGGATAAAATGAATCAACTTGGTTTTTTTACAGATTTACAAATTCCGAGAAACATTTTTGAAAATAGATACTTAAATGAATTCATCGCATTAGGCAAGAAAAAAACAAATGAAGTAAGAGAGAGAATTTCAGAATTGCTGGATACTAAAAATGATAAATGGAATGCAAAGGAATTGGCAGATCATTTTTTATACAAACACGAAGATGTTCAAATGTTGATGCCGGTTAAAGTAAACGACTACACCGATTTTTATTCAAGTATTGAACACGCTACGAATATCGGAACACTGTTTCGTGATCCTGAAAACGCATTGTTACCTAATTGGCGACATTTGCCAGTCGGATATCACGGACGTGCCTCTTCAATAGTCGTTTCTGATACACCTATTGTTAGACCGCATGGACAACAAATTCCTAATGATTCCAAACAACCTGTTTTCGGACCTAGTAAGTTGTTGGACTTCGAATTGGAGATGGGGTTTGTGGTAGGAAAAAGTAATCCACTAGGAAGCCCAGTTTCAACAGCAATTGCAGAAGATCATATTTTCGGGTTGATATTGTTTAATGATTGGTCAGCTCGTGATATTCAAAAATGGGAATATGTTCCTCTAGGTCCTTTTCTTGGAAAAAGTTTTGCATCAACAGTTGCTCCTTGGGTCATCACGCTAGAGGCATTGGAGCCATTTAGAGTACAAGGTCCAACACAAGAACCAGCCGTGCTTCCTTATTTACAGTATAGCGGCATGAAGAATTTTGATGTCCATTTGGAAGTCATTATTCAACTAGAAAATGGTCAAGCCAAAACAGTTAGTAATTCTAATTTCAAGTACATGTATTGGAATATGGCACAGCAATTAGCACACCATACCATCAACGGATGTAATTTAAATGTTGGAGATATGTGCGCCTCTGGAACAATTAGTGGTCCGACTCCTGACTCCTATGGGTCGATGTTGGAGATTAGCTGGAAAGGAACAAAACCAGTACAGATGCCAGATGGTAGCGAACGTCGATTTATCCATGATGGAGATACCGTAATCATGAAAGCACATTGTGAGAAAAATGGAATTAGAATAGGATTTGGTGATACACGCGGGAAAATACATCCTGCCAAACAATTAGATTTAGCATAACTTTTTGAAACTCAAAAAATACATTTACAGCCTCCGTCGATTTCGAGTATTTCATAGATATCTTGGATTGACATTAGCCACTTTTTTAGCGATTAGTGCAGTTACTGGTGTTTTATTGGCATTGAAAAAAGAGGTAGATATCCTTCAGCCTCCGACTCAAAAAGGGACCACTACCGATTTGAAGTCATGGAAACAATTAGATGAAATTGCATTGATTGGTCAACAAGCATTAGCAACCGCACATCCTGATCTGAAAAACAACCCTGTCAAAAGAATGGATGCTCGACCTTCAAAAGGAGTGGTGAAAATTATTTTCGAAAATGGAAATTGGGAGGTTCAAGTCGATGCTAGCTCAGGCAAAGTCTTGTCGATAGGAAAGCGATATTCCGACTGGATAGAATCACTTCATGATGGTTCCATTATCAGTGATCTTTTTAAATTAATCAGTATGAATTTTCTGGGAATAGGATTATTGATATTGATAATTTCAGGATTTTGGTTGTGGTTTGGACCTAAACGATTTCGAGAGTTGCGGAAGAAATATAAACGAAAGGGGTGATTTGAAAAATTATAAATTAGGATTCGTGAATTCGAATATTTTAACACAAAGCGCACATTAGAAACACATAGACAAGGCGTGAGTATGCGAATTTCTGCGTGAGAAAATTTACGAAACAAGGACTATGTGCCCTCTGTCTCTATGTGGTCTATGTGTTAAAACAACGTACTTACGTATTATCTCTCTCACGCACTCCCTGCAAACCAAGATCTATTTTCAATTTTCAATTTCTAATTCGTGCGTAGCGCGCCTACCAATGCAAAGCATGCAACCGAACCTTCCCAAGCGTATTCACCTCAATCGCAGGGGCAGGAACTTTAAAAGTATTGACAACTCTCAACAATAATCTCACGAAATGATTCTTCGTCTTTATTTTCTGCATATCTATATCAAAAGATAAATAGAACTGTCGATATCTAGGAAAATCATCGTCAGATAATCGATAACGCAACCCATCCTTTTCCCATTCATTTTCGAAGCCACCAAACATATTATGCCCGCCATAACCGACAGCTAGATTTAACCATTTAGGAAAGCGACTATCTTCATTTTGTAAAAAAGAATGGATATTGGCGGATGCCCAAAGTGTTTGAGCGTTATAGTCTTTGATATATCTAGCTGCTAGTTCTGCGCCATATAGATCGAGTGCTCGCGTTTGTAAATCCATCGTAGCCTCTCCATTTTCGGAGGTAACAATGTAGCTTTCGTAATTGATTTGTTTAGAAGAAACTTTCAATTTAATGCGTTGATCTTGCCATGCGATATCTTGACCTAAAAATAACAATGCTCCTGCGGTGTTGAAACCAACGTCAGCAAACGAGAATCCCCACTTTTTGGAATAACCATCTAAAATTTCAAAACTAGTTTGATACAAAAAACCAAAACCAGTTCCCAACCATCTGGCTTTTTTTCGATCGATTCCCGTCCACATTGCTGCATCAAAGTTGGCTGAGGTCTCCATCCAAGCTGAAAAAAGATGACCTACTTTATCCATGTCTTCCCATTCTCCTAAATCATTGAAAGTGTGAAATTTTGACTTTTCAAATTCCTTGTACCAAATTTGATCCAGTGCAATCATCGTCCCTGAATAAATAGCGACGGTAGCACCAGCGTAAGCATAAAATCGCTTTTTATTGTAAGTTTTAGAAGGCTCAAGTAGCTTCAATCGTTGAAAAGTCGTATCAATTTCTAAGGATTGACCAATTCCCCAAAAAGGAAATGAAAGGAGTATTGAGAAAATGAGTACTTTGGAAAATAATTTTAGCATTAACTGGAAATTGAAATATGGTTTAAAGTTATTATATTTTGGTTCGGAATTCTATGGGTTATTGGTTAAAACTGGTCGAAAGCCGCAATACGTTTGTACAATTGTGGAAACTAAATGACAACGTGGATTGTTTTAGCTGTAACCAAGATGGTACCCCAATTCCAAAATGCGCTATTTATTAAACAAAACAACTATTAATGAATCAAGGAAAACTAATTACATTGGCAGTGATTGCAATGGTCATATTGATGATTGTCATCTCACTTTCTAACAGTATTTTTCACAACATTGAGGCTGGTGAGCAAGGTGTGCTTTTCAAACCATTCGGAGGTGGATTGGAAAAGGACAAAATTTACGGACAAGGATTTCATGTGGTCGCACCATGGAATGATATGTTGGTATATGATGTTCGAACGATGGAGGCATTTGAGAAAATGAGTGTGCTTTCCAAAAATGGTTTGACCATTGAAGTAGATTTATCTTATCGTTATCAACCTGATCCAAAGAAGATTGGATATTTGCATGAAGAAATTGGTGTCAATTATTTAAACAAAATTGTCATTCCTGAAATTCGTTCTGCAACAAGAGAAGTCATTGGTAAATATTTGCCGGAAGAATTATACTCTAGTAAAAGAGAAGCCATTCAGGATGAAATCTACCAACGGACGATGGAAGCAGTTCAAGTAAAGCATATTATTTTGGATGCAGTTTTGATTCGTGAAGTGACGTTGCCGACCACACTTCAAGCTGCGATTGAAAGGAAATTGAAAGAAGAACAATCGTCATTAGAGTATGAATACTTGTTGGATAAGGAAAGACAAGAATCGGAAAGAATCATTATTGAAGCACAAGCAAAAGCAGATGCAAACAGAATTTTGAATGCGAGTTTGTCCGATAAAATTTTACGTGACAAAGGAATCGAAGCAACGTTGGAATTAGCGAAATCTCCAAACTCTAAAGTAGTGATCGTTGGAGGAGGAGGTGATGGTTTGCCGCTGATTTTGAATAATTAGCAGCTAGAGTCAAACAGAGCAAACTGAATATCGAATAAGGAATATTGAATTTCGAAGTAGAGGACGCGTAGGAGTTCGCGAACTCACGTACTCTACTTCGACATTCTGCGGTTCTTTGTTCGATATTCGATATTCAATATAGAAATTTATTTAAACCAATCGGTTTTCTAAAACTGCTTCTCCACCAAAACCAAATAATCATTATCCACTTCCATATACCCTTGATCATAACAATAGTAATACACATTTCCAGATTTCGTCGTATAAATATTGGTGTGGTAAGTGAAGTTGAAACCGGCATCCAATAATTTGTCGCGATGTGCTTTTGACTTTCCTTTCGGATTGATCTTCTTGAGAATTCTTCTGTTTTTTCTTAACGCATTGTTTACGTTTCTGACATAGTTATTCTCATCTTTATTGATACGATTATTGAAGGTCGAACGGCAACTATCAGAACAAAACTTTTTGTCCTCTCTGCCCGTAAATTTTTCCTTGCAGACCATACAAGTTTTCTTTGCCATAGTATTGTTATTTTAAAAGTAAGTTATACAGATTGTATTCTAAAATCGCGGTTATTATATGGAGGAAAAATTTATTGAGATATAGGCGAAAAACGTAAACATAGCCTTAGTTACGGTGAGCCTGCCTGACTGCGCCAAGCAGACAGGGCTTTTCAACGCAGATATCGATAAATTTTTCTCATAGATAACCGCCA
>CALFWW010000079.1 GCA_937928575.1 uncultured Saprospiraceae bacterium
GCAAATCCACCAATTAAAACAATTGCTAGTATTTTGATTTTTTTTGTGAAAAACTTCATGTGGGTAATAGATTTATGATTCGTTTATAGAACGTTGTTTGAGGGGGTTTAATTTGATAACTTACAATTTAACTGAAAAGTACTGAATATTCAATCCAATCAGATATGTAAATACCCTAAATAAAGGTTAAAAGTTGATCAGTTATACATAGTGTTATACCGCTATTCATCAAAAAATGTTCGCAAGATTCTCAAAGTGTCTTCTGGCGCCTCTGCGTGTACCCAATGACCTGCCATTTTCACTTCTTCGAATGTAGCTTTCGGAAATAGTTTTTTGATATCATCCACTTTATCTAAATCAAGATATTTTGAGTTTTCGCCTTTGATAAAATGAGTTGGACCATCATACGTATTTTCAGAAGAAATAGCATCCAATATTTTTTGGTAATTCCTGTGAATAACTGGCAAATTCATTTTCCATTTATATTGCCCATCTTTTGTTCTGGTCAAATTCTTCAGTAAAAATTGACGCACGCCATATTCCTTTATAGTTGCTCCAATTTTAGCATCTGCATCTTTTCGACTTTCCACATTTTTCAAATCCAATCCAAGTAATGCATCAATAATCGCTTCATGTCCGCCAGTATATTGTTGGACTCCTATATCTACAACTGCTAGCTGTGTCACTTTCTTAGGATAATTGAGGGCAAATTGCATCGCTGTTTTTCCTCCCATCGAATGACCGACGATTCTTGCTTCATCGATCCATTTGTCTCTCATGAAATATTCCAAATCCTCCGCCATCAATTGATAGTTGAATTCTGAGTCATGTGGTGAACGTCCATGATTCCGTTGATCAACAATAAACACGGTGTAGTCTTCTGCTAGTTGCTTGGCTAGTGTTTGCCAATTATCGGAGGTACCGAACAATCCATGCAGGATAATTACGGGATCACCGTCGCCAAATTCTTTAAAGTTTAAGTCCATATTTTTTCGTTAAGCAAGCTTTCAGAGAGCTTACATTAATTTTTATAATTACAAGTAAATTGAATCTTATTTCCTTTCATTATGAATAAGGGTAGCTCTCCGAAAGCTACTCTGTCAAATTTAAAATATCAACTCCCTCCCATTCCCCAACACTCCGATAAGGTCGAAACCGTGCAAACATTTCTTCACGATACCATCCACGTTGCCTGGTCTTCTTCACCACTTCCCGATGATATTGACTTTTGTAGGCATAGTCCATCATGTACTTCGAATTTTCCCACAAAGAAAAAGTCGCTTGCATGAAAATAGGCCATTCACCAATACCGATTGAAAAAAGGAGTCCATCTCTATTATCAATACTTTGACTGACGGTTGGCACTTCTTTCCAAAATTCAAAAAGATGTTTGGTATGAATCGTTGCTCTCGTAATGACACCCACCAATTCATTTTCATTGTATTGGACGTTTTCATAAAAAGGAGTCACGCCCGACCATACACCATGAACTTTTGAGGTCTTCATAAATACCGTCCAAGATTCAACTGCTCGTTTTTGATAGTTCAAAAATGAGTTGTTTTTTTCCAAAAAAGTATTGGCGGCAGCTTCATCATCCCAAGTTGCTAAAATACCATAGACACCAAAATTGGGTTTAATAGAAAAACCATTTTCGGCACCACTTCCTAATTGTTTTAAAAATTGCAACCCATTGATTTTCGTAACGTTGAATGGAGGGATACCCATTTTTGTAAATGCCCACCACTTTGATGAGAATTTATCAAATTTGAAAAACGAGATCGTAACAACTTGGTTAGCATTCATATAAAGAAAACAAAGCTAGTTATATTAATGTTTATGGCTCAAAATAACTTAAACATCACATATTAATTTAATATTTATTCGAGGAGTATCGTATATTTGTAAACTTATAATTCAGATCTATAAATGAGGTATATAATTACGATTTCTTTTGTTTTATTTTCAATGACACTCTGGTCTCAATCGACTAGTAGTCTTTTAAAGCAATTAAAGTCTGCCACTAATAAAACTCAAAAGTTAGATCTCAACTATCGTATCGCGGAATCCTATCTGAAGACAGATTTCAAAAAAGCGGGGACTTATGCTGCGAAGGCACAAAGTCTTGCTGCGGAGCTAAATAACAACACCATGTTAGCAAAAGCTGCTTATGTCGGTGGTGAAGCGTATTACAAACAAAGACAATGGGGCACTTCTGCATCTAGATTTAATCAAAGTTTAGGTTTTGCAAAAAAATCGGGTAACAATTCTTTGGTTGCTGCGAATTATCAAAAATTAATTGCTATTGCCAAGAGAAAAAGCAATGAGCGTGGAGCTGTTAAATTGGGAGAAGATGCGATTAATTATTTCGCCAAGACAAAAGGAACTCCGTCATCCAGTCCTGCACCTGCAACAACTACTTCTTCTTCAAGTAACTCAGTCGATCAAGCAAGATTAGACAAATTGTTTAAGGATAATGTAGCTATGAAAAAATCAATCAATCAGCTTGAGAAAGAATTGAATGATGCTCGTAGTACGATTGTCCGATCGAAACCAGATGAAAATTTATCTGCCAGAGAAAAGGTGAAATTCGAAGAACAGAGAAAGAAATTCGAAGAAGAATTATCCCAAAGAGATAAAGCACTCAAAGAAGTTGAAGAGCAAAAAGATACCTACGCCAGAAGAAATAAGAGAAGCCAAAAAGAACTTGCTTCTATGTCTAAAGAAGCACTAGCGACTGAGTTTGAATTACAGCAACAAGAAATGGAATTGCAAGAAGCCAATAACCAAAGAAATATTTTGGGTCTTAGTGCTTTGTTTATTTTAGG
>CALFWW010000080.1 GCA_937928575.1 uncultured Saprospiraceae bacterium
ACACTATCATACAATTCTTCAAACACTGGTTTTACGGCATCTCTGAATTTTTTCCACCAATCCAATGCGCCACGTTGTGCGGTTGTCGAGCAATTGGCATACATCCAGTCCATTCCATTTTCGGCAACTAGTGGATATAAGGATTCGGTTGCTTCTTCGACAGTTTCATTAAAAGCTTCGGAAGGGGAGTGGCCTCTTGATCTGAGCAACTCATATTGTGCAGCAAATAATCCTTGAATGGCACCCATCAAAGTACCGCGCTCACCGGTTAAGTCACTGTAGACTTCTCTTTTAAATGTAGTTTCGAATAAATATCCAGAGCCAATTCCGATTCCCATTGCAACAACTCTTTCACGTGCTCTGCCCGTTGCATCTTGGTGGATGGCGAAACTTGAATTCAATCCCTTCCCTGCTAAAAATAATCTTCTCAAACTCGTTCCACTTCCTTTAGGAGCTGCTAATATCACATCAATATCATTTGGCGGAATAATCCCAGTTTGATCTTTATAAGTAATCCCAAATCCATGAGAAAAATACAGTGCTTTTCCAGCAGTTAAATATGGTTTGATCGTTGGCCAAACTGCAATTTGAGCAGCATCCGATAACAAATATTGCACGATAGTCGCTTTTTGAACTGCTTCTTCGATTCCAAATAACGTTTCACCCGGAACGAATCCATCTGCTATTGCTTTGTCATAAGATTTGCTTGGACTACGTTGACCGATAATTACGTTAAACCCATTGTCTTTTAAATTCAATGCTTGTCCAGGACCTTGTACACCATAACCGATTATGGCAATGGTTTCTTCTTTTAATACTGCCCTTGCTTTTTCTAACGGGAATTCTTCTCTTGTCACAACGGTTTCCATTACTCCTCCAAAATCTAATTGTGCCATAATTTTTAATTTTATTTATTGTTTAATTGATTTCAAATATTTATTTAGCTGTTCCATTGGTTTTGCAATGGCGACTCTCCCTGATCTTACAAATTCATAAATTCCATGGGAACGAAATTCTTCTAACAATGCTTCTGTTTCTTGAGGTAATCCAGTTTTTTCAACGACAATATATTCTGTTTCTATATCGATAATTCTAGCATTATGTTTACGGATCAAAGATTCAACAATTCCGCCATTTTTAAATACTTCACTTGGAACTTTGTACAATGCAATTTCTTGATAGACAATTTCAGAATTACTATAATAAAATGTCTTCAGGATATCTATTTGCTTATCGATTTGAGCGACTAATTTTTTGACCATTGTTTCTTCAACAGTGACTACAATTGTAATTCTGTAAATTTCTGTGATGGAAGAATTGGAAGCGGTAATGCTTTCGATATTAATGTGTCTTTTCGTGAAATTGGAAATGACTCTCGCTAATACCCCCGTTTTATCTTCAGTGAAAATGGATATTGTAAATTCTTCTTTCATAATTAGCTTAATTGAATTTCTGAAACTGACTTACCAGTTGCAATCATTGGAAATACATTTTCTTCTTTGATAACTCGAACGTGGAGTACATAGGGACCCTTGAATGTTAGCATCTTCTTAATTGCATCTTCGAGTTCCTCCGGCTTTTCAACGGTAGCTGCTTCTACACCGAAACCTTTTGAGATCATTACAAAATTTGGATTTTCTAATTCAACAGCAGAGTATCTTCTTTCAAAGAATAATTCTTGCCATTGTCTGACCATACCTAAATGCTCGTTGTCTAGGATGATGGTTTTTACTGGAATATTCCATTGTGAACAAACGCCTAATTCTTGCAATGTCATTTGAAACCCACCATCACCAACGATTGCTAAAGTGGTACTTTTTGGTCTTCCCATTTGAGCACCGATGGCAGCAGGCAATCCAAAACCCATTGTGCCAGCTCCGCCTGAAGATACCCATTGGTCTTTGCCCAGATAATCGTAATATCTGGCGGCGACCATTTGGTGTTGTCCAACATCGGTACATACAATCGCTTTTCCTTGGGTTTGATCCGATAGCTCTTTGATGACCCGACCCATGGTTAATGCTTTCCCTTTTTTACTCAAATCTCGTTTGATTACTTTGTTGTACTCTTTTTGATATAATTTTGTAAATCCATTCAACCATTTTTTATGTTGTCGTTTTTTAACTAACGGAAGTAGTTTGTTGAGAGCTTCCTTTGCATCTGCCAATATTGGGTATTCGATAACTACATTTTTGTTGATCTCAGCAGGATCAATTTCGATATGAATTTTTTTTGCTTGCGTTGCATAGGCATCCAATTTTCCAGTTACCCGATCATCGAACCGCATTCCGATTGCAATTAATAAATCACATTCATTGGTTTTGATATTGGGTGCAATATTTCCATGCATTCCCAACATACCCACATGAAGTGGATGATCATCCGGCAAGGTCGACAAACCATGAATCGTCGCACCAACTGGAATCCCTGTTTTTTCTACAAAATTTTTAAAGATAGCTTGTGCTTTCGCAATATGAATACCATGTCCAGCGAGGATTAATGGTTTCTTCGCTTGATTAATTGCATCGGCAGCAGCTTGGATTTGGTCTTTATTTATTTTTGGTTTTGGAATATAACTTCTGATTTTTGGTTTGGGATGATATTCAAAATTTAAGGTTTCAATCTGTGCATTTTTGGTGATGTCAATAAGTACAGGGCCGGGTCTACCTGTGTTAGCGATGTAAAAAGCTTTTGCCAGAATTTCAGGAATCTCCTCTGGAGTCGTAATTTGATAATTCCATTTGGTAACAGCAGTAGAACAACCAATAACATCCACTTCCTGAAAAGCATCAGAGCCTAATAATTTGGCATAAACTTGCCCAGTAATACAAACCAGTGGAGTAGAATCTAACATTGCATCTCCGAGACCTGTAATTAGGTTAGTAGCGCCAGGGCCTGAAGTTGCAAATACAACTCCCGTCTTTCGAGTGACCCGTGCATATCCTTCCGCTGCATGGATCGCTCCTTGTTCATGCCTTGTTAGAATATGTTGGAGGGAATCTTGATAGTCATACAAAGCATCATAGACTGGCATAATTGCACCACCCGGATAGCCAAAGATCAGATCTACTTTTTCTGCCAATAGACATTGCAACAATGCATGTGCTCCTGATAGTTTCTTTTTCTTATTCAGTTTTTTTATTGCTTTCTTTTTCGTTGATTTAACCATATCATTTACTTGTTACGCAGCCTTCGCTAGCAGATGAAACAATTTTTCTAAATTTTTTGAGGAAGAATTTTTCTGTCGAATTCGGTGGTTGCCATTTTGATTTTCGTCGATCTAATACTTCTTGAGATAATTCTACATTGATTTGATTCGTTTTAGCATCAATAGTGATGATGTCATTATCCTCTAACAATGCAATGGTACCTCCGTCATAAGCTTCAGGTGTAATGTGGCCAACTACAAACCCATGTGTACCTCCACTAAATCGACCATCAGTTATCAATGCGACTTTTGAACCAAGACCAGCACCCATAATTGCAGAAGTTGGTTTCAACATTTCAGGCATTCCAGGACCACCTTTTGGACCACAATACCGAATCACGATTACATTTCCTTCCATAATTCTGCCTTGTGCGATCGCTTCATTAGCTGCTTCTTCAGAATCGAAGACTTTGGCTGGACCAAAAAATTGTTCTCCTTCTTTTCCAGTGATTTTTGCAACCGATCCTTGTTCTGCTAAATTGCCATACAAGATTTGAATATGGCCGCTTTGCTTGATAGGATTAGAAATGGGATATAGAATGGGGTCATCAATTGCTTTTACTCCGTCAAGATTTTCTTCTACTGTTTTTCCAGTTATGGTTTTGCAATTTCCGTGTAGCAAATCATTTTCCAACATCATTTTCATGACTGCGGGTACACCACCTGCTGCATAGAGATCTTCCATTACATATTTTCCAGATGGTTTTAAGTCTGCTAAAAATGGCGTATCATCACTGATTTTTTGAAAGTCATCAATATTGAGATCAATTCCTGCTTCAAAAGCAACGGCTAGTATATGCAGTACCGCATTTGTAGATCCTCCCAAAACAGTTAACAATCTGATTGCATTTTCGAAAGAGGCTTTAGTCAAAATATCTAATGGCTTCAGATCTTGTTCGATACAATATTTTATCGCATGTGCAATTTTTTGATACTCATTTTTTTTGTCTCCGTGTGTAGCGGGAATAGAACTGTTGAAAGGGAGCGATAGACCGAGTGCTTCAATAGACGAAGACATGGTATTGGCGGTGTACATGCCACCACAAGCTCCAGCTCCTGGTACTGCATTTTTGATGATATTTTGGTAGGTGGCTTCATCAATGGTTCCCGCAATTTTTTCTCCTAGTGCTTCGAATGCAGAAACGATGTCTAGTTTTCTTCCTTTATAATTGCCAGCTTTGACTGTTCCACCATAAACCAAAACTGATGGTCGGTTCAATCTACATACACCCATCAATGCACCTGGCATATTTTTATCGCAACCCACTATTGGCACCAATCCATCATACCATTGGGCGGATGCTACGGTCTCGATGGAGTCTGCTATGATTTCGCGTGAAGGCAATGAGTAGCGCATCCCGGATGTCCCCATCGAAATGCCATCACTTACGCCAATGGTGTGAAAAATGAGCCCCACTAAATTTTGTTGATTGATTTCGGATTTGATATCCTTGGCCATATCATTCAAATGCATGTTGCAAGTATTGCCTTCCCATCCAGTGCTCACAATCCCAATTTGTGGCTTTTTCATATCCTCTGATGTCAAACCAACACCATACAACATAGCTTGCGCTGCTGGCTGACTTGGGTTTTGGGTGACATTTTTACTGTATTTGTTTTTACTCATGGTTTTCCTCATTCTTATCCATTAAAAAAGCCATTCTCTGTTGAGAGAATGGCTTTTAAATATTTTAAAATTTACAATACTATTCTCTTTGTCAGGTGGTAATCACGATGACATTAATAATAGAAATAATAATATTGTTGCTAAATGTATTCATATCTGATAAGCAAATATGGAGAACTAATTTCACTTAAACAAATTAAATCGGGATAAGATTCAATTTATTTTATTGTAATTTTATTGTTATATAATACTTTAAACTATTTACTATTTGAAATACGAAATCATATTTTGTAGAATCTGCAATAATAAAAGTAAAATTTGACTAAAATTTAGAATTATTATAATTCCTTCCTTTATTATTGTATTAATTTACAAATCGAGGTAACAGAAAATTATTTCGCTACTAAGTCTCTTTTCCCCTTTCCAATATATTTTATTGTACAATATTCAAATTCGACAAAAGTTTGATGTCGATTATAGGCCGTGCTTCTGCAATTATCGTTCGTTGCTTTTATGGTAATACAGATTGAATAATTGGTTTAGATACATAGGTACATTCGAAGAAATCATATTATAGTTAATAGGAGCTATAGCGTAGATTGGTAGGTTAGAAATAGTTTACGATTAATTCTGTGGCGACTATCAAGAAAAATTTAGCTAATAAGTATAACACTATAATTTCAAAATCGTAAATTTCAACAAAAAAAAAACGCGTTGCGATTTATTCACAACACGTTTTTTACATCAGGTTAGTTTATTTTATTTCAGAGGAATTTCAGCACCTGTTGTATGTAGTTCATTATCAATCGTCATGTAATAATTGCCATCAAACTTAACAATGTTGTTGAAGAGTGTATTGTTATCAGGAAAAGATTCAGGATAAAATATCTCGGAACCTTCCGCCAAATCTTCAACATATTTAAAAGGCCAACCCATCGCTAAGTGAGAAAATAATTCATCCTCTACCATCTC
>CALFWW010000081.1 GCA_937928575.1 uncultured Saprospiraceae bacterium
TTTGCGTTGTTGATGATTACTTGTTGTGCTTTGATCGTTTCGAAAGTAGTGATCTCTGTTTTTCTTTCTTTTCCTTTTCCGTATTTCTCCAACAATCTTTCGAAGTAATTGATCGCAAACTTGGTAATGTTTTTAATGTTGTGCTTCACCTCTTTCAAGTCAGCTTCCAACTTCGCAATCAATTCATCCGCTTTAAATTTGTTGTACTTTGAAATTCTTTTGATTCGAATTTCTGTCAAGCGGATAATATCTTCTTCGGTGATTTCGCGACGTAATTTCAATCGCTTGCCAGCTGCTTTTTTATCCTTAGGAGTGGTGAAATATTTCTTTAATCCTTTATCAATAATCTTAATTACTTGCTCAAAAGATTCTGCTTCTTCAATATCACGATAGATTCTTTTTTCGATGAAAATTTTCTCCAAACTTGCAAAGTGCCATTTCTCATCCAGCTCTCCTTGTTTGATTTTCAACTCCAGCAACAACAGATCTTTAGTTAACTGCGTGTTTGTTGTTAGAATTTCATCAACAGTCAAAAAGTGTGGCTTCTCATCGACAATCACACAAGCATTTGGAGAAACAGAAACTTCACAATTGGTAAATGCATAAAGGGCATCAACCATTTGATCTGTAGAAATTCCAGCAGCTAAGTCGATCACGATTTCCACTTTTTCGGCCGTGTTGTCTGTTACTTTCTTGATTTTGATTTTCCCTTTATCGTTGGCTTTGATGATTGAATCAATCAAGGAAGTCGTGGTAACTCCATAAGGAAGTTCGGTGATTGACAAAGTTGTTTTATCAATCGTATTTATTTTTGCACGAATTTTAACCTTACCTCCACGTTTTCCTTTATTGTAATCCGTCACATCAATCATTCCACCGGTTGCAAAATCCGGATAGATTTTAAAACGTTTGCCTTCCAAAATTTTTATGGAAGCCTTGATCAATTCAATAAAATTATGTGGTAAAATTTTGGTCGACAATCCAACTGCAATTCCTTCTGCTCCTTGTGCCAACAACAATGGGAATTTCATTGGCAATGCGATGGGTTCTCTTTTACGACCGTCGTAAGAGATTTGCCAATCCGTAGTTTGATTGTTGAATGCAACTTCTGTAGCAAACTTTGTGAGTCGAGCTTCAATATATCTTGAGGCAGCCGCACTGTCTCCCGTTCTCATATCACCCCAGTTTCCTTGGGTATCGATGAGCAGATCTTTTTGTCCTAATTTGACCAAAGCAGAACCAATCGAAGCATCACCGTGTGGATGATACTGCATGGTTTGTCCAATGATGTTGGCAACCTTGTTGAAACGGCCATCATCCATTTCTTTGATTGCGTGCAATAATCTTCTTTGAACTGGTTTTAAACCATCATTAATTAAAGGGATGGCACGTTCGAGAATAACGTACGAAGCATAATCCAAAAAATATTCCTGATACATGCCTGATAGAGAAATAACTCCATCTTCAGAATGCCCAACCTTAGGGGCACTCACTTTCTTTTTTTTCTTAGCCATAAATAGGTTTGATCGTTAGGACGTGGGATTGATTTTGGATATTCAGACTTTTGGATGCTTTAGACACTACTCATAGAGTTGGAAATTTTCTTTTCATTTGAAAATTCTCTTATAGATTCAAAAATTTTCACAAGCTTTTGTTTAAAGGAAATTTTCTTCTACAATACATTTTTCAATCCCTGTTGAAGTGTCTATAATTCTAAATATCCAAAAGTACTGAAGCTGTTTTCTGACTCGCATTTCAAATCTATTTCCTCAAATCCAATCCAACGATGTTAAGTATATTGGCTATAAAGGTAAGCATTAAAGAATTTTTGCATAAATATTTCGTTAACTAAATATTAGGTTTTTACGCTAATTCACGCCTAAATCGGTGGTTGTCAGCGGTTAATTTTCTGTTAACCAGGTGGTAAGATGACTTTCGTTTTAGTATATTAAGTAATCTTTGACTCGATAAATAAATATTGGCTTGTTTCCACATTGGAAAACCGGTAAATCGATAATATTATTTAAGTGCTTTTTCAAGCAGCAAATAAAGGAAATTAAACGTTGCAAATAGAGTGGTTTCCTAAACATTGAAAAAGCCGATTTATTGGCTAACTTTAACAAATCAACTAGCTATGGATATTGCCTTGAAATTAAACCACGACGAAAAAGACTTCATCACTGCTTGTGTCGCTAAAGAATCTTGGGCACAAAAGAAATTGTACGAAGATTTCTACAGCAAAATGATGGGTGTTTGTATGCGTTATTCAACGACTCGTGAAGATGCTTTAGATATTCTCCATGAAGGATTTATCAAAGTATTCAAAAACATCGACAAGTATCAGGCTAACACCTCCTTATCAGCATGGATCCGAAGAATTATGGTCAATACTTCTATTGATTATTACAGAAAAAGAGTTCGTAGACGAACCGAGGATCTAGATACTGCGTATAGTGTACAGTCATTGGATGCAGACGCAGTGAGTCAATGTACGGAAATGGAAATTTTAGAAGCAGTTCAAAATCTATCTCCAGCATATCGCTCTGTTTTCAACTTATATATCATTGAAGGCTACTCGCATAAAGAAATTGCCGGTATACTCGGTATTACTGAAAGCACTTCCAGATCGAATCTGGTGAAGGCACGTTTGAAACTAAAAGAATTCATCCGTACCAAGTTTTTATAGAGACTTATGAAACACGAAGAACAATTAGACAAAATTTTAAGAGATAAACTCGAGGGACTCAACTTCGAATACACTCCTGATCATTGGGCGATGATGCAGGAGCGTATCAGTATGGAAGGCTTGGATGCGAATCCAGATGCATTCGATGCGACTATGAAAGTGAAACTCGAAAACATCGCTCCTACCTACAATCCACTACATTGGGAAATGATGCAAGATGCAATTGCAGCGGAAGGGCTTAGTGCAGAAGTGGATCCTATCGATGAATTAGTTGATGATATAGTTAGAACGAGACTAGAAAATATTACTCCAGAATTAAATCCTGTTCATTGGGAAATGATGAAGGATGCGATGAACGCTGAAGGAATGGAAGTGGAATTGGATCCTGTAGATGAATTGTTAAAAGGAAAACTCGAGCAGCTGTCATTTGAATACAACCCTTCACACTGGGATACATTAAAAGAACGAATTGATCAAGAAGCTTATGCAGATGCTAAACAAGTAGACGATGTTTTATTTGACGCATCTACTTACGGACATTTGAGCAATATGGAAGTTCCTTACAATGAGGAGCACTGGAAATTGATGAAAGAAAGAATTGATGCAGAATTTTCTATCCGTGGAAAAATGATGCGTTACAAAGTGGCAGAAGTTGCTTTGATATTGATGATCATCATTACTGCTTTCCATTACTTGCCAATTCACAAGAAGAAAATAAAGAACAACGCAATCATTGCTAATGCAACGAGTGTGATTGATAAATCTGAATCAAATACAACATGGCAAACGGATACGAAAGCGGCACCTTCAAATAATAAGGTAAATTATAATAACAATACAATTGCTTCGAATTCAGTCAAAAAGAATGAAGTATCCGATATTAGCAATGCAACTTCATCAATTGTTGATACGGATGTAGTCATTGAAAATACAACTTCCCCAATTGCGAATAGTGACACTTACAATGTAAACACCTCTTTAGCTTCGAATAATTTGTATAACAAGACAACTACAATTGTTGATCAAAATGAGATTATCGTTGCACCTCCAACTTCATTTACCAATACACCTATTGCGAAAGTAGGACAACCGAATTCGAATGAAGTGGCCATCGCAATTGCGGAATCAATTATTGCAAATGCAACCACTGCAAAGGAAACAGTACATTCTGCGATTACTGCAATGACACAAGTGGAAGCGGTGGAAACTTTACAAGCAGCTTTATTATATATTGATGATAAAGAAAATGCGGTTGGATGTTCTACCTGTACGGAGTTAGAACAGAAATGGGGATTGAGTGTTGGTATGTTTTCGACCTTTGATTTGAATTACATAATGACCCCATATGACGATGTTTTCAATGCGAGTGCTTATGCGCAAAATGCATTAGGATATGGAGGTGGATTCTCAATTGGATTCAGATATAATAAATGGGAAGTAGAAACTGGAGCTATTTATAGTTACAAGCAATATGCTCCGAAACCAAGAATTGAAATTTTCAGCGGTAATTTGAGTAGCGGATATTTAGGAGAAAGTATTAATGATGTGGAATTGAACATGATTAAGATTCCTTTGAACTTGAAATATCACTTCTACAAAAAAGGGAAATGGAATGTTTACTCAACGGGTGGTGCTAATTTAAGTATGGCGATGCAAGCCAACTACGATAAAAAACAATATATATTTACAGGTAATGCCCCAATTGGCGGTACGGTTGCTTTACCAAGTGGTACCGTTGCACTGACCGAAACTGCTGCTAAGAAACGTTTCGCAGATGGAATATTGGAAGGTGGAAGTTTTCTGGAAAATAGATACTTCACTGCCAATTTAGGTTTCGGTGTTGAAAGAAAATTCAATCCTCGTTGGAGTATTTTTGGACAACCAACTTATCAACATCAATTGATTTCTCAAGGGTTGGGACCTAACAAAGATCGAATTAATACACTATCTATATTGACGGGAGCTCGCGTTACTTTTTAAGGTAATGTGTGTTTTTTGTTAAAAATAGCTTGGGGTGTTTGCCTCAAGCTATTTTTGTTTGAGTCTTCGCACGCTTAAGTAATTTCCTTTTTAAGCATGGCTCGGCAAAGATCTCACAGTCTCGCAGCGTTAGGGAATTACTCTAAAACTATAACCTCCAAATCTATGATATCTTTCTTCAGGATTATGGAATATCGCTTCCTGAAATGAAGTATCTAAACTTTCACTTACAAACTCGAAATTATTATCTGCTCCTTCATTCAATTCAACAAAACTATTAAAAGTAAATCCAACCTTTTCACATATGCCCTCAAAAGTCTGGTTATCATTGGGTGTTACGCCTAATCGAAAATAGAATAGACCCGGCTCTTTTGGTATGAATTTATAAGCTAAACTATAAGTATTATTTTCATAAATAAAGTTTGGTGAATAAAATTCTAAATCTTCAGATGTTGATGTCCTTAAATCCATATTAAAAACGTCATCTACTAAAAGATCAAAATTTGTTTCTACACCTCCAAGCAACGGATTATTATCAATTTTAAATATGCTTGTAAAAATAAAGAAACCCCAATCCTCCAAAACAAAACTTCTTCCTGTAGTCCTATCTAAGATTGTATCAGAAAACTCCATAGCTACCGATATGGTATCTCCAATTGAATATGTTGTGTTAGCTGGTGACAAGGTTGCTTCCAAAAGAAAATCGTAGCCACCTGGGACATTACAATCTTGGCTCTTTTGCCTGCATGATGTTATAATAATAGCAGTTAAGAAAAAACCGATGAAATACCTCTTATAATTTACTTTTACTAGCATAGTTAAGTTATAATTTATTCACATAAACTATGAAAATTAATAGCTGTTAAATAATTGATTAAAATCGTTCAAAGTATTTGATGTATTGTTCAATTGCGTATTTAATAATACATTTTGATAATCATTAACAGACCTTGATGCTAAATGTTTTAAGTTTTTGAGTCAAAATTATATATATAATAAAGATACAGCCTTTAACAAACAATAGAAAGACGTATTGTTAAGTGAAGGCTTAGCCTACCTTTGATTAAAAAGCAAAACTCTTTTTGCATCAACTTATTATAAAAACTTCATCTCTTACGATAGTCTTGTGATCGACATAATCTTAATCTTATCAATTTTCAAAAAACAACCAGAATAGTATTAAGTTTGATTTAAATATAAAACAAATAAAATGAAATATTTAATAGGAATAGTTACGATTCTCTTTATTTCAATTAGTATCACTAGTTGCAAAGTAAAAGACATCAAATCCGATTCACGACCAATCAGTCATGTTACTTGGGATTCTCTACTACAAAAAAATGTAACAGCTGATGGTTGGGTCAACTATAAAGGCTTCATTCAAGATAGTACTGCTTTTAAAAAATATCTCAACTTGCTTTCTAATAACCATCCCAATAAAAAAAACTGGAGCGAAAAGGAACAGTACGCTTATTGGATCAATGCTTATAATGCTTTTACAGTGCAATTGATTGTCGATAATTATCCAGTCGAGAGTATTAAGGATATAAAAAATGGAGTGCCTTTTGTCAATACTGTTTGGGATATTAAATTCATTAAAATTGAAGGTCAGGAATATGATTTAAACAATATCGAGCATGGTATCATTCGACCTAAGTTTAACGATCCTCGTGCACACTTTGCTGTAAATTGTGCTTCTTATTCTTGTCCAAAATTATTGAATGAAGCTTATGTCGCAGAGCGGTTGGATGAACAACTAGATGATTCAGCGGTGGCTTTTATTACGGATGAAAAACGAAATATCATCACCCCTGATAAAGTGCAATTGTCCAAACTCTTTAAATGGTATAAAGGGGATTTTACTGAAAAAGGGGATTTAGTGAGCTATATCAATCAGTATAGTCCAGTGAAGATTAATACAAATGCAGTTATTGAACATTTGGATTATGGGTGGAGTTTGAATGAAGTAGGTCAGTAGAGCATTTTAGCTATTTAGCCTTTTGGACGCTTCAATTGAAGTTTAAATTTCTCTTTTAGGAAAGGACATTTCCTTCAATAGCGTAATTTTTAAACCTTCTATGAAGCGTCCAAACAGCTAAAATTCTACACGACTAGCCAGTTCGTAAGAGTGATTATTTTGATATTCCAGTTAGTAGAACTGTATAGATATTTAGCCTTTTGGACGCTTCAATTGAAGGTTTGAATTTCTCTTTTAAGAAAGGGACATTTCCTTTAAAAGCGTAATTTTTAAATCTTCTGTGAAGCGTCCAAACAGCTAAAATTCTAAACAGTTATCCAGCACATCAAGAAGTCTTAGCATAAAAAAAGAGCTGCTGAAACGAATCAACAACTCTTTTCCTTTAGTAAGCTAATACAAATTGTAGTCTATAATTACGGTTATCTTTGAGAAAAATTTCCCGATATCTTCGTTAGAAAGCCCTGTCTGCTTGGCGCAGTCAGGCAGGCTCGCCGTAACTAAGGCTATGTCTACGTTTTCTGCCTTGATCTCGA